>DWYO01000237.1 GCA_019118725.1 Candidatus Parabacteroides intestinavium
GCAAAGACAGGGCGGTCTGATCAGACCCAGTTCTGTATTACTTACCACGGGGTTATTGATGATGGCGGCATCTCCTATGTTTGCGGCCGATGGAGTAGGATTAGACAATGGTCCGAAAATCATGTCTGTAGCTCAAGATGGTAGAACAGTGACGGTTACCGTGTCGGATGAGGCCGGTGAATTGATTGGTGCTAATGTGATTGTAAAAGGGACAACCAACGGTAATGTAA
Organism: Candidatus Parabacteroides intestinavium; assembly: GCA_019118725.1. Lineage (GTDB taxonomy): Bacteria > Bacteroidota > Bacteroidia > Bacteroidales > Tannerellaceae > Parabacteroides > Parabacteroides intestinavium. Next base: position 231 of record DWYO01000237.1, read on the forward strand.
CTGATTTCAATGGTCAGGTTACTTTACAAGACGTTCCGGCAAATGCCATCCTCGAAATCTCCTACATTGGTTATATAACCAAGGAAGTGCCCGTAGGCAATCAGACAAACATCAGCGTAATGCTTAGTGAAGACTCCAGAGCCTTGGAAGAGGTGGTGGTAGTAGGTTATGGTACGATGGAAAAGAAACAGGTGACCAGTTCTGTAACCTCTTTGTCGGCTGGTGACATGATGAAAGGTGTGGGCGGTTCAGATATTACCACCTCCTTGCAAGGTAAAATCAGTGGTTTGGTGATGGCCAATAGCGGTGGCGCCAACGATAAGACAACGATTCAGTTGCGTGGTCTGACCTCTATTAACTCAGGAAAAGAGCCGTTAATAGTTGTCGATGGCTTCCCGGGCGGAGATATTCGTGCTTTGAACCAGGATGATATCAAATCTATTGACGTATTGAAGGATGCATCCGCCGGTGCAATTTATGGTACACGTGCAGCATCAGGTGTCATCTTAATTACGACAAAGAGTGGTTCGAATACGAACGGAAAGGTAAAATTGAATTATAGTACAGAGCTTTCCAAAAAACAGAACTACAACAAACCGGAAATGCTGACTGCAGATGAATACCGTGCACGTACGGATGTAAATATTGTAGATTATGGTTCGGATGCTGATTGGTGGGATGCTTTGATTAATAAAGATAACTTTTCTCAGAAGCATCATTTATCATTGGAGTTAGGAACTGAAAATGCACAGGTTTATACTTCATTTTTCTATGAAACGAATGAAGGTATTGCTATTAAAGATGGTCGTCGGGATTATGGCGGTCGTTTAAATGCAAGCTTCAAGTTGTTTGATGGCTGGTTGGAAGTTCGTCCGATTGTGGATTATCGTCGTACGATGCGTACTTCGTTTACGAATAATGGCAACTCTGACCAGACAGATCAAGATGAGGATTTGAAGCCGAACTTCAAGCAGGCGCTGTACAACAACCCGACCCGTTCGCCGTACGACCCGGATAGCCCAAGCGGTTATAATGTATGGACCGGCGAGACATTGGACTACAATATCGTAGCCGACCGTATGCTGAATACTTACGAGGGTATCGATACGTGGTTCAAGCCGGAAGTGACGATGAAGTTGAACATTAAGCCGATTGAGGGCTTGAACTATACGCAAACATTGGGTTATGAGAATCGTCAATACGAATTGCATAGTTACGATTCCCGGTATCATCGTAATGAGGTGACGAATAACCGTTCTGGTAAAGCCTATTTAAGTTTTCAAAAATTAGAAAATTTGACATCTGAAGGTTATTTCACATATTTGAAAGATTTTGAAGGAGGTCATAATCTTAACGCAGTAGCCGGTTATTCATATTTTGAAGCAAATGGCGATTTCTTCAGTATGACAAATTACAATTTCTTGGTAGATAATGTGAAATTCTGGGATATTGGTAAAGGTACCTACTTGGCCGATGGTAAAGCTGCGATGAAATCCAGCAAGAATATTACGGAGCGCCTGTTTGCCTTGTATGCCCGTGCCAACTATTCTTACCAAGATAAGTATATGCTATCTGCAACCATCCGTCATGAAGGCTCTTCCAAGTTTGCTGCTGAAAACCGTTGGGGTAACTTCTGGGCAGTGTCTGCCGGTTGGCGTATCTCTGGTGAAGAATTCATGAAAGACTTCACATGGTTGAGTGATTTGAAGCTCCGTTTCGGTTATGGTGTAACCGGTAATAATGATTTCGATGCTTCTTATATGGCAAATACATTGAGTTCTGATGCCTATTGGATGTTGCCTACCGGAGGTTGGGCTTATACTTACGGACCGTCTTCGAATGTGAATCCGGGATTAGGATGGGAGGAAAAGAAAGAATGGAATGTTGGTATCGACTATGCCTTTTTCAATAATCGCCTTTACGGTAAGTTCGATGTTTATCGCCGTAAGATTGACGGAATGTTGTATAATGTAAATGTACCGCAGCCACCTTATCCAAATGCACAACAATGGCAAAACATTGGTGAGATGGAAAGTAAAGGTTGGGAATTTGAAGTTGGCGGAGATATCATCCAGACCAAAGACTTCACATGGACATCTAATTTGAACATGAGCCACAATAGCGGTAAGGTGCTTTCTACTTGGGGCGACGGAACGCAGATTGTAGGTAATACTTTCGACGAACCGGGATGGCCGGGCGATGCTTCCATGTTGGAAGACGGTGCTGAAATCGGCGCTTATTATATTTGGAAGTTCGCCGGATTCGATGAAAACGGCGAGTTCTTGCTTTACAACAAGGATGGCGAAGTAATCCCTGCCGGCGAAAAGACAGTAAACGATAAACAATATATCGGAAATTATCTGCCGAAGGTAATGTTGGGATGGAACAACTCGTTCCGTTATAAGAACTTCGACTTGGGTATCAATATGCGTAGCTGGATAGGCTTCGATGTCTATAATACTTTCCCGATGTATTTAGGTATTCAAGGAGCTAATGGTGCTGGACAATGGAACTTGTGGAAGCCTGCGTTGGACGACCCCAAATACAATCAGATTCGTGGTGTAAAGCAGTTGTGCGACTACTTCCTGGAAGATGGTTCGTTCTTGAAGATTGATGCGATTACCTTAGGGTATACATTGAGTCTGAAGAAATATACGAACAATCTGGTAGACCATGTGCGTGTCTATGGTACAGTAGGAAATGTTTGCACGATTACCGGTTACTCCGGTTATAATCCGGAAGTAAATATTACCGGTTGGGAAGGCGGTGTCGATAAAGTTTGGAACTGCGACCCGATTGTTCGTACATATACATTAGGTATTCAAGTATCATTCTAACTAAAAAATTATAGAAAGATGAAAAACATCAAAATAAAAAACTTATTGTTGGGAGGAGCTTCCTGCCTGTTGCTGGCTACATCTTGTAATGTAGATCCGACATTCTATTCGCAGGTCGTTCCTGAGACATATTATACAAATTCTGACGCAGTTTGGTCGCGTTTTAACCGACCATTTACACATTGGCGTTGGTGGGAAGCACATAATGATGCACGTGTCCGTTGTATGGAATTGGGCACAGATGCCATGTGTGTGCCAACTCGCGGTAACGACTGGTTCGATGGTGCGGTTTATCAGAATATCCACCATCATCAGTTTGCTGATGATATCAGCACATTCAAAGATGGTTGGGATTTGACCACTATGGGTGTCGCTCAAGCTTGGAGTGCTAAAGAGGACTTGGAAACTGTCGATTTTGAAGCGGTAGGCTTGACGGAAGAAGACCGTAATTCCATGTTGAACCAGCTGAATGTTTTGTCCGCTTGTTTCTATTTGGATGCTTTGGATATGTTTGGTGGTATGCCGCTTTATACTTCTACCCAAGAAGATGTGAAGGGACGTTCTACGGATTTGGAAACTTTCAATTTTATTGACTCGTTGTTGGATACGGCTATACCTAATTTGCCTGTCAAGACGGTATTAGGTGAGCAGGAAACGAATATTATCCACCAAGCTGTAGCAGCATGTTTGAAGATGCGCCTGTATTTCAATGCAGAGTCTTATATTGGTCAGCCGATGTGGGAAGAAACGGCTCAGATTTGTCAGGATATTATTGATGGAAAGTATGGGCAATATGCTTTGGCTGGAGACTTCCGTGAGGTATTCGGTTGGGGTAATGAAACTTGTCCGGAAATCATCTGGACTGTACCCAGCGAGAATGCAACAGGTGAAACAGATGGTGGTTTGACAGCATTTACACTTCCCTATAACTTCTATCAATATTTAGGAGGATTGCAGGATGCGGGAGGAAATAACGGTCTATGTTTGACACCAAGCCGCGACCCGGAAGGTAATCTGTATAATTTCAAAATAGGTAATCCGTATGAAACCTTCAATGACCAAGATATCCGTAAGCAACTGTATGTTTATGAAGGTGGACGTCAGTATCGCGGTATGTTTATTGTCGGTGAATTGCAGAATCCGGATTTCCCGGAATATCAATGTTTAGGCGGACGTGAATATACGGGACAGGTATTGAATGTCGTGGACCAAATCGCTCCATTGAGCCAATTGGGTGTTAATTACGATAGCTATGCAGATATGCCATCTAATATAGGTGTTGCAGAAGAAAACTCCGGAGTTCGTGTATTGAAGATTAGTCCGCTTCCTAACCAGAGTGAATATAGTGAACGTTATAATCCTGATTGTCCTGTAATTCGTTTGGCAGAGGTTTATTATACTTTGGCTGAATGCAAATTCCGTATGGGAGACGCTCAAGGTGCAGCTGATTTAATCAACACCATCCGTAAGCGTAACTTCGAAGGCGGTAATGACCCTGACCCAGCTACAGCTACGAACTTAAATAAATATCGTTTCCTGAAAGAATGGTTACAAGAATTTATTCGTGAAGGCCGCCGCCGTACCGACCTTATCCGTTGGGATGCGTATGTAACTGAAGATTGGTGGGATCATACAGCAACAAATAACGAAAATTACAATCGTTATCCGATCAATTACCAAACATTGAGCGCAAACCCGTTATTGGAACAAAATCCGGGTTATTGATTGTAATTAGTTAAACTTGATTTATATTCAAAGGGGGCTGCCCAAAAGGCAGCCTCTTTTAGCATAAAAATCATTCAGCATTCATAGCTCAAGTCAGTTGACAAGTAACAAATTAACGAGGGAACAAAACAACAAAAACCAAGACCGTATGTCCCCTGCCAACTCAGATCTTGCTCTCTCCTATCCCACCGCTCATCTGTTAAAATGCAAGATGAAATAGGATTTAGATTGATAATTGAAAGAAAATAGAATATTTTTCTTTTAAATTCTTTGTTTATATAAATTATTGTCCTACATTTGCAAAGTCAAAACACAAAGTAAAACGAAAAAAGATGTTGAACAACGTATTGCATATTATTCTCGTCGTGAACTTGCTAATCGGTAGCCGGTAAGGAGAAAGGTATGCGGGACGCGATAAATCTTTGAAGATATTTCTTACAGCCTTTCTCCATCGGGGAAAGGCTTTTTTCTTTCAGGGGAGCGTTCAACGACAAAAAAATAAGAGGAGACAAAGGGAAAATGAAGAATCCGTTAAGAAGCTCTTTCAGTACAGAAGGGCGTAGAATGGCCGGAGCACGCGCTTTATGGTGTGCGAATGGGATGAAAAAAGAGCAGTTTGGCAAGCCTATTATAGCGATTGTCAATTCTTTCACCCAATTTGTGCCGGGGCATGTACATCTGCATGAGGCCGGCCAGTTAATTAAGGCTGAAATTGAGAAATTGGGTTGTTTTGCCGCAGAGTTCAATACGATAGCCATTGATGACGGTATTGCTATGGGGCACGATGGGATGCTTTATTCCTTGCCTTCGCGCGACATCATTGCGGACAGTGTGGAATATATGGTCAACGCACATAAGGCAGATGCAATGGTGTGTATCAGTAATTGCGATAAGATCACGCCAGGTATGCTGATGGCGGCTATGCGTTTGAATATCCCGACTGTTTTTGTCTCAGGCGGACCGATGGAAGCCGGTGAGTGGAACGGACGTCATCTGGATTTGATTGACGCGATGATTGAAGCCGCAGATACGTCGGTAAGCGATGAACAGATAGCGGAGGTAGAACGCCATGCGTGTCCGGGATGCGGATGCTGTTCGGGCATGTTCACGGCCAACTCCATGAATTGTCTGAACGAAGCTATCGGACTGGCTCTTCCGGGAAATGGGACGATTGTAGCGACTCATGCCAATCGGGTACAATTATTCAAGGACGCAGCCAGACTGGTTGTAGAAAATGCTTATAAATATTACCGTGACGGAGACAACTCGGTACTCCCCCGTTCGATAGCAACCCGGAAAGCGTTCCTGAATGCCATGTCATTGGATATAGCTATGGGCGGTTCGACCAATACGGTACTCCACCTTCTGGCTATAGCTCATGAAGCCGAGGCCGACTTTACGATGGATGATATCGATATGTTATCCCGGAAGATACCCTGCCTGTGTAAGGTGGCCCCAAATACTCAGGTTTATCATGTGCAGGATGTAAACCGTGCCGGAGGTATTCTTTCAATTATGCACGAGCTGTTGAAGGCCGGACTGGTAGACGGGGCTGTGAAACGGGTAGACGGGAAAAGCCTGACGGAAGTGGTCGATCAGTATGCCATCACTTCTCCGAATGTCACTGAAGAAGCCATAAAGATTTACAAGAGCGCTCCGGGAAACCGCTTCTGCATCACGATGGGCGCACAGGAAAATTATTATGAGACATTGGATACCGACCGTGCGGGGGGATGCATCCGTGACGTAGCCCATGCCTATTCCAAAGATGGAGGGTTGGCGGTATTGAAAGGTAATATCGCGCAAGACGGATGCGTAGTCAAAACCGCCGGCGTAGACGAAAGCATTTGGAAATTTGCAGGCCCCGCCAAAGTGTTCGACTCGCAGGAAGCTGCTTGTGAGGGAATATTAGGCGGAAAGGTTCAGGCTGGAGATGTCGTGGTTATCATCTATGAAGGTCCCAAGGGTGGACCGGGTATGCAGGAGATGCTTTATCCTACCTCGTATATCAAGAGCCGCCATTTGGGTAAAGAGTGTGCGTTGATTACTGACGGACGTTTCAGTGGAGGCACCTCCGGACTATCCATCGGACATATCTCTCCAGAGGCTGCAGCTGGCGGAAATATCGGATTAGTGCAAGATGGAGATATCATTGAAATAGATATTCCGAATCGGACATTGCAGGTACGTCTCTCGGACGAAGAACTGACCGAACGCCGGAAAAAGGAAGAGGCACGTGGAGCACAAGCATTCACCCCTCCGTTCCGTCAACGGGAAGTGTCGAAGGCGCTGAAAGCGTATAGTAAAATGGTATCATCAGCCGATAAAGGAGGCGTTAGAATCATTTAGTTTGATTAGGGGACGAGGAAACGAAATCACGAGGTATAGACCTTGTCCACTAAAAAAGAATAGATTATGGAAAAAGATAAAAATATAGTTACAGGTTCAGAAGCGTTGATGCGTTCCTTGGAACAGGAAGGTGTTGAAACGATATTCGGATATCCGGGCGGAGCTATCATGCCGGTATTTGACGCCTTGTATGACCATCGTGACCGATTGAATCATATATTGGTGCGTCATGAACAAGGAGCGGCTCATGCAGCACAAGGATTTGCCCGCGTATCCGGAAAGGTTGGGGTATGTTTGGTGACAAGCGGACCAGGTGCGACAAATACCATTACCGGCATAGCCGATGCCATGATTGACAGTACCCCGATTGTGGTGATAGCCGGTCAGGTAGGTGCAGGATTCTTGGGGACAGATGCCTTTCAAGAGGTAGATTTGGTGGGTATTACACAGCCAATCACCAAATGGAGCTATCAGATACGTCGGGCGGAAGATGTGGCATGGGCGGTTTCGCGTGCTTTCTATATCGCACGAAGTGGCCGGCCGGGACCTGTTGTATTGGATTTTACAAAAAACGCACAGGTGGACCAAACGGAATATGAACCGGTAACCGTCGATTTTATCCGCAGTTATGACCCTGATCCGGAAATAGACCGTAAAGCGATAGGCGAAGCTGTAGCGTTGATCAACGAATCCAAAAAACCCTTTGTCCTGGTAGGACAAGGTGTAGAGCTGGGTAATGCTCAAGAAGAGCTGAAAACGTTTATCGAAAAAGCGGATCTGCCTTGCGGATGTACCCTATTGGGACTCTCTGCCTTGCCTTCTAACCACCCACTGAATAAAGGGATGTTGGGGATGCACGGAAATTTAGGACCGAACGTAAAGACCAATGAGTGCGATGTACTGATTGCCGTAGGCATGCGATTTGATGACCGGGTGACGGGTAAGCTGGACACCTACGCCAAGCAGGCTAAGGTCATTCATTTAGATGTTGACCCTTCAGAGATTGGAAAAAATGTGCCCGTAGATGTTCCGGTGTTGGGTAATTGCAAAAAGACATTGGCTTTACTGACCGAACTGATTCAGAAAAATAAGCACACAGAATGGATTGACAGTTTCCGTTCGTATGAAGAGACGGAATATGAACAGGTCATCCGGAAAGAGGTATTCCCTACCGAAGGTCCGCTGAATATGGGGGAAGTGGTTCATGCTGTCAGTGAAGCGACACACCATGAGGCAGTGCTGGTGACCGATGTGGGACAAAACCAAATGATGGCCTGCCGTTATTTTAAGTTCTCCCATGAGCGAAGCATCATCACTTCCGGAGGAATGGGGACGATGGGCTTCGGCCTTCCGGCTGCCGTAGGAGCCACTTTCGGGCGTCCGGACCGGACAGTATGTGTCTTTATGGGAGACGGCGGTCTGCAAATGACGATGCAGGAATTGGGCACTGTTATGGAACAGCACGCTCCGATAAAGATTATATTGCTGAACAACAATTACCTGGGCAATGTACGCCAATGGCAGGCTATGTTCTTCAACCGGCGTTATTCGTTTACGCCAATGATGAATCCGGATTATATGCAGATAGCTTCGGCATACGGAATTCCTTCACGCCGTGTCATGGAACGAAGCGACCTGCAAGATGCTATCCAGGAAATGCTGAATACCGATGGCCCTTTCTTGTTGGAGGCTTGTGTGATAGAAGAGGGCAATGTCCTCCCGATGACACCTCCGGGCTACTCAGTTAATCAGATGTTGTTGGAATGTTAAAAACAAATAGGAGCTAATGGTGTTAAGAATAGCAATATGGACAAAAACAAGACATTATATACAATTATCGTTCACTCGGAAAATATCGCCGGAATCTTGAACCAGATTACTGCGGTATTTACACGCCGGCAGATTAATATCGAGAGCCTGAATGTATCAGCCTCCTCTATCAAGGGCGTGCATAAATATACGATTACATGCTGGACAACCCCGGATATTATCGAAAAAGTGGTCCGGCAGATCGAGAAGAAAATGGATGTTATCCAGGCGCATTACTTTACGGATAAGGAGATCTTCCAGCGTGAGGTCGCTTTGTATAAGGTTTCAACACCTGAATTTCAGAATAACCCGGAAGCCTCGAAGATCATCCGCCGGTATAGTGCACACATCGTAGAGGTGAATCCGATATTCTCGATTGTCGAGATGGTCGGCATGAGCGATGAGATAACTTCATTATATCAGGATTTGCAATCTGTGAATTGCGTGCTCCAGTTTGTTCGCTCCGGACGGGTAGCTGTATCTACCAGTTGCTTCGAACGGGTAAACGAATATTTGGCGCATCGTGAGGAAAGATATCAGAATGAGAAGGAAGTTGAAACTTCAAACTTCTAACTTCCCCCAAAATATAAAAATGGAAAAAGAAAATAAAATAGGTACATATTCATTTGTGGCTGAGCCTTTCCATGTGGATTTTTCCGGAAAACTGACAATGAGTGTTTTAGGAAACCATTTGCTGAATTGCGCGGGATTTCATGCCGCTGAACGCAATTTCGGTATGACGACACTAAACGAGAATCATTATACATGGGTGCTTTCCCGTTTGGCAATCGAATTGAAAGAAATGCCCCGACAATATGAAAGGTTCAGTGTACAAACGTGGGTCGAAAATGTATACAGGCTGTTCACCGACCGTAACTTTGCCATAATGAATCAAGACGGAGAAGTGATAGGCTATGCCCGTTCGGTTTGGGCGATGATCAGTATGGAAACGCGTAAACCAGCCGATCTGCTGACCCTGCATGGAGGAAGCATCACTGATTATATTTGTGATAAGGAGTGTCCGATTGAAAAACCGGGACGAATCAAAGTATCAACAGATTGTCCGGTTTATGAATATCAGACTAAATATAGCGATATTGACATCAACGGACATGTAAACAGCATCAAATATATCGAACATATCCTGGATTTGTTTCCACTTGAACAATTCCGTGAAAAGGCTGTCCGCCGGTTTGAAATGGCATACGTGGCTGAGAGCTACTATGGAGACCGACTAAGTTTCTACCGGGAACAGAAAAGTGAGAACGAATACGACATCGAAGTGAAGAAGAACGACACGGAAGTGGTCGTACGAAGCAAGGTGGAATTCAGAAGTTAGAAATTAGAAGTTGGAAGTCAGGAAATTCCAAATTCTACTATAAAATAAACATTAAACAAAAGAACGAAAAATGGCAGTAATGAATTTTGGCGGGGTTGAAGAAAACGTTGTAACCCGCGAAGAGTTTCCTTTGGAAAAGGCAAGAGAAGTATTGAAAGACGAGGTAATCGCTGTATTGGGTTATGGCGTACAGGGACCGGGGCAAAGTCTGAACTTGCGTGATAACGGATTCAATGTTATCGTAGGCCAGCGTCCGGGCAAGACTTACGATAAGGCTGTTGCGGATGGATGGGTTCCGGGCGAGACACTGTTCAGCATCGAAGAGGCTTGTGAAAAGGCGACCATCATCCAGGTATTACTTTCGGATGCAGCCCAAATTGCCTGCTGGCCGATAATCAAGAAACATCTGACGGCCGGAAAAGCCTTGTATTTCTCTCATGGATTCGCAATTACTTATAGTGACCGCACACACATCGTCCCGCCGGCTGATGTGGATGTAATTATGATTGCACCTAAAGGCTCTGGTACGTCTTTACGCCGTATGTTCCTTCAAGGACGTGGTTTGAACTCCAGTTATGCGATCTATCAGGATGCCACAGGCCGTGCGTGGGAACGTGTCATCGCATTGGGTATTGGCGTAGGTTCAGGATATCTGTTTGAAACCACATTCAAAAAAGAGGTTTATTCAGACTTGACAGGTGAACGCGGCACACTGATGGGAGCTATCCAAGGTTTGTTGCTGGCTCAATATGAAACCTTGCGCGAACATGGACATGAACCTTCAGAAGCATTTAATGAAACCGTAGAAGAGTTGACGCAATCTCTAATGCCGCTTTTCGGTGAAAACGGAATGGATTGGATGTATGCCAACTGCTCAACAACAGCCCAGCGTGGCGCATTGGATTGGATGGGGCCGTTCCACGATGCAGTCAAACCGGTATTTGAGAAACTGTATCACGAAGTAGAATGCGGTAACGAAGCCCAGCGATCTATTGATTCAAACTCTCAGCCGAATTATCGTGAAAAGCTGAATGCTGAACTGAAAGCTTTGCACGATAGCGAAATGTGGCGTGCCGGAGCTGTAGTTCGCAAACTCCGTCCAGAGAATAATTGATTCTTTCAAGAAAGATAAGGGAGTGTGTCAAAATGAATGTCTTGATGCACCCCCCATTAAGGTGTGTCAGAATTAGCAAAATGCAAGGCATTGAGGATGAGGGCGACAGGAGTTTACTGGAGTAAATGACTTAGCCCGAATTCCGAAAATAACGCAGCAGTTTGCAATTATGACACACCGT
>DWYO01000238.1 GCA_019118725.1 Candidatus Parabacteroides intestinavium
GCCGGACGTACCGGAGGACTTCCCTTCGTGGGTGTGGGCTGGTACCGGAACACCTTGGAGATTCCGCAATTCAAAGCCGGAATGCGGGCATTCCTCCTCTTCGACGGGGCAATGAGCCACGCCAATGTCTATATCAACGGGACGAAAGTGGGCGAATGGCCCTATGGGTATAACGCTTTTTGGTTCGATATCACCCCCTATCTGAAAGAAGGAGCGGAAAATACCCTTGCGGTACGACTGGAAAACCTGCCGGAATCCTCGCGCTGGTACCCGGGAGCCGGACTTTACCGTAATGTGCATGTCATTCTGACCGAAGAGGCGCATATTCCTATATGGGGAACCTACATCACGACTCCGTCTGTCAACGAAGCGTTCGCTCAAGTGAAGGTCGAGACAAAAATCCATCTCCCGCAAAACGCATCGCCCAAGGATTACACCTTAAAGACAATCCTCCGTGCACCCGATGGCAGACCGGTCCAGGAGAAGATAACGCCTCTGACCGATATCATCTATAACAAAAATATAGCTACGCAAGAGTTTATTGTAGAGAAACCCGACCTATGGTCAACCGACCATCCGGCGCTTTATAAGGCCGAAACAAGTCTTTATGAGGCAGGAAATGTGCTGAAAGACGAATACGCCACGACATTCGGCATCCGCTCCATCGAAATCATTCCGGACAAAGGCTTCTTCCTGAACGGAAAGAAAACGATGTTCCGTGGGGTATGCAACCATCATGACCTGGGTCCGCTGGGAGCAGCCGTCAATGACGCGGCTATCCGCCGGCAGATACGCATCCTGAAAGATATGGGATGCAACGCTATCCGTACCTCGCACAATATGCCGGCTCCTGAGCTGGTACGCGCTTGCGATGAGATGGGCATGATGCTTATGGTGGAGAGCTTCGATGAATGGGACAAGCCCAAATGTGCCAACGGGTATAATCTCTTGTTTGATGAATGGGCTGAGAAAGACTTGGTGAATCTCATACACAATTTCCGCAACTCGCCCAGTGTCATCATGTGGTGTATCGGAAACGAAGTGCCTAATCAATGGGATGAAGGCGGGTGCAAGGTGGCCAAGTTCCTCCAGGATATCTGCCATCGGGAAGACCCCACGCGCCCTGTCACGCAAGGCATGGACGCGCCGGACGCCGTTGTGAACAACAACTTCGCGGCCGTGATGGATGTGCCCGGATTCAATTACCGTCCTTTCCGGTATCAGGTGAACTACAAGAAATTGCCCCAGCGCATCGTCCTCGGAAGCGAAACGGCTTCTACCGTAAGCTCGCGCGGTGTCTATAAATTCCCCGTAGAGCGGAAAGCAATGGCGGTGTATGACGACCATCAAGCATCCTCCTACGATGTGGAGCATTGCGGATGGTCCAACTTGCCGGAAGATGACTTTATCCAGCATGAGGATCTGCCTTATTGCATCGGCGAATTCGTCTGGACGGGCTTCGACTATTTGGGCGAACCGACCCCCTACTATACCAACTGGCCCAGCCACAGCTCGTTGTTCGGCATTATCGATCTGGCTGGCATTCCCAAAGACCGTTATTACCTCTACCGCTCGCATTGGAATCCCGATGCAGAGACCTTGCATATCCTCCCGCATTGGAACTGGGAAGGACGCGAGGGAGAAGTCACGCCTATCTTCGTCTATACCAACTATCCTACGGCTGAGGTATTTATCAACGGAAAAAGTCAGGGGAAACGGAGCAAAGACTTGAGCATCCCCTTGGACAGCAGTTATACAGAGGCTGCACAAAAGAGCTTCGAACGGCAAAAGCGTTACCGGCTGATGTGGATGGACACCCGCTATGAACCGGGTACCGTCAAAGTCGTAGCCTATGATAAGGCGGGCAATGCCGTGGCCGAAAAGGAAATCCATACCGCCGGAAAGCCTTATCGTATCGTTCTGGAAGCCGACCGCTCCAACCTGCAAGCCGATGGTCGGGACCTGTCGTTCGTCAATGTAAAGATTGTTGACAAAGAGGGCAATTTCTGTCCGAATGAGACACGCGAGATTAAGTTTAAGGTCAAAGGAAAAGGGTCCTTCCGTGCCGTGGCCAATGGCAATCCGGCCAGCCTCGAACCCTTCCAGCGCCCTCAGATGAAGCTGTTCAGCGGACAACTCACCGCGATTGTCCAAACAACCGATGAGGCGGGTGAAATCATCCTCGAAGCTTCTGCTCCGGGTGTCAAATCGGCTGAAATCAAACTCCGGTCGAATTAGGAGATTAGTTTTATGAGGCTGAATTAGAAAGTATCTGTTATGGTACATTCAATTTCACCATGAAAGTTGTCCCCGAATACCAAAAGTGGATAGGCGATGCCAATGACAATTGGAACAACGATGATAACTGGGCACGCTCTACAAAAGACGAGTTGAAGAAAGCGGATAATGATAGTTATCCTGATTATACAACAGGAGATGAACCAACAGATAGAGAGCTTCATGCAGGCTATGTCCCGATGCGGTTCACGAGGGTAACAATTCCGGGAACAACCGAAACGGGAACCGCCAAACAAGTGGAATTATATGCAGCTGCAGAGAACGAAAGCGCATCTGGTACTACACATAAGATTCTAAACTTAGTAACAACAGAAGTCTTAGGTGAAGCGACCTCAAACATCGAATATGACCTGATGGTTAAATCCGCGACGGATGGTGGTACTGACTACAAATACGATTGCGAGCCATACTATTCGAATACAGTCGACCAAATCCACTTCGAGCCAAAAGCCGAAATGCTCCATGCTGAGTTGCTGACTTACGAAAAGGCGTGGGTAGATTATAAACTGGAAAGCAACCAATGGCATACGTTGGCCTCTCCTTTGCAAGGCGTAGTAGCCGGAGATTTCTATACGGATGGTGCTGTTGATGGTACTACTATTACAGATGGAGTAGCAGGTACAGAGAATCAGGAATATTTTACGTCGATTACATTTGAAAAAGATGAAGACGCAGATTATAATAATGCCAACAATAATAGCCGTATCTCACCATCTGTTTATCAGCGTGGATGGAAAGGAGAAACTAATATGGTTTCAACAGATAATAAATCTAATGATGTTGCCGTAGCCGGAAACTGGAGCGCGGTCTATAATGATGTAGCAGAACCATACAATCCTGGCACCGGATTCTCTCTGAAAGTATTGAATATGCCAAAAAATGTAGACGATGCCATCTTCCGTTTGCCGAAGGCGGATGATTCTTATTCTTATTATAAGAATGATGGAACAGAAATAGCAGGAACTTCTAAACCTATTACTCGCTCAGAAAATGCAGGTAAATTGGTATCAGATAATTTAAAAAATAATGAAGCAGATGCAGAAATATCTGTTCAGTTGCAAGCAAATGATAATAGCAAC
>DWYO01000239.1 GCA_019118725.1 Candidatus Parabacteroides intestinavium
AAATACAGAAGAAGAACAACCGAATAATACAAACAGTATGATATGAACTATTTTCATACACATGGTCTATTTCAATGAGTTATTGTTTCGGATAAAAATTTATCCAATTTTTCTACGGCTTTGGCACGATGGCTTATTTTGTTTTTGATATCGTTCCCCAATTCAGCGAAAGTCTGTGTATAACCTTCCGGAATGAATATAGGATCATAGCCGAATCCGTTTTCTCCTCGCTTTTCGGAGGTAATGACTCCTTTTACAATGCCATCGAATAGGTACTCCTTACCATTTAACAGGAGTGCGATCACCGTACGGAACCGGGCATTTCTATTGACTTTTCCCTCCATTTCCGTCAATAATTTTTTCATATTCGCTTCCGAGTCATGTGCTATTCCGGCATAACGAGCTGAATAGACTCCCGGGGCATTATCAAGAGCTTCTACTTCCAGACCAGTATCATCGGCAAAACAATCTAATCCGAATTTATCTTGGATATAACGGGCTTTCTGCAATGCATTTCCTTCTAAGGTTTCTGCGGTTTCCGGAATATCATCTTGACAATTTATATCCGCTAAGCTGACAATTTCTATCGGATATTGTGCCGTTATTTTGCGGACTTCTTCTAATTTATGCTTGTTGTTGGTTGCAAAAACAATTTTCATTGTATGTCATTTTCTGTTTTAATTATAATTAAAGAGGGTGTGTTAATCAAACACACCCTCTTTAATAACGGATTGCATATAGATTTATTGCAATTTATGTATAATCTGCATCATTTGTTCGCCAAGTCCGATGGTATACCCTTGCGATACGAACACAACCCGGTTGAATGTATCGGCAATGATAAAGATCGGTAAGGTATTGGGATGATCCAGTTTCAGGGCTTTGACCATCTCTTGCTGGTTGATGTGCTTATTGTCGATACCATAGACGATGGTATTAGGCAATTCGCCAAATTCTTTTGGGTCAAACTTCTTGTATCCAGCCTCATCGGGGAACAATAAGACGATCTTCTTACCCCAGGCTTCCAGGTCCTCTTTTACAGCCGCTATGTCACGCATCGCATGGTTGGTCGGTTCCTGGCGAGCTCCGAGAATGGCTACGATATAATACCCTCGTCCGGTGGTTGACAACAGGCTTACTTCCTGACCATCGATTGTCTGGTATTTATTTTCTGAATTGAAATTACCGATAACTTGAATGTCGGAAGTGTTTTCACGCATGGTCAAATCGATTGTAGTGGTTTGGCCGGGTTGTATAGTAAAGAATACCAACCGGCTAAGAACGGTTCCACTTGCCATACGGGTACCACTTACCAATACATAATTGCCTTCATCCAGCTGTGTACCCTTTTTCAACAGATTACTCCATGTGGCACCGGCACCCATATCCACGTCTCCTTCTTCATAATTCAGAAGTTGCAAACGTCCGTCTACCACTTTGGATAAAGTAAAGTGTGAATAATATTTTGGGTCTTCCAAGGATTTAATGGCTTTATAAGTCGCTTTCAATGTACCTGTTCGGGCGGTAGTTTGTTCTTCAGCTTCAAAGTTTATGTCCTGTATGTTTTTACCCATCAACTGGACTTTTCCGGTAACTTCATCAATCCGGGCTGGAATACCTAAAGCACGTGACAAAGACACAAAGAAAATATTGCGTGAGTGTGCATCTGCTTTACGTGCTTTCCAAACTCCTTCCGGGAAGATAGGAGCAGCGCCCAAATTACAATTGGCATCAATCTGAATATTATTCTTCACCCATTCTACCAGTTTTGTGGGATCTTCCCGATATGCGTTAGCATCTGCCTCTGAGATGGCTTTTTGGAAGAAGGCTTTGTAAGGAGTGATCATTTCGTTGGCAACACGCGGGTTGCGTACGTATTGACTGAAAGTTTCCTCGTCTACACCATCGCATTTTATACTGTTTGTAAAATGGTCGGTTAAAACATCTCCTGAGACATCCCGCAAATCTTTGGCTGAAATACGTTGTAAAAGGTCGATCGCTGCATTTTTATCCGATGCCTGAGATAAGAAATCTTCAATAGTCTGGTAATTCCCGCGGGAACCGATCAAAAGTTTGGCGGCTATTTGGGCATCGATATTTTCCTTTTCAGCAAAAGCTTTTGCCTTTGCCTCATCTACAAATGTAGCTACATAGGCATTACGAATAGAATCTTCTTGTGCCATACGCCGGGTGTTTTCAGCCCGTTGCTCGTCTGTAACGGCCGGAAGATTTGCTTTTTCGGGGGGCGGAACAATGTCGAACTCTTCAATGACCTGATCTAACCGGTCTTTATTTAAGGTCAAGGTAATCTCCGGGTCTTTACCAAAAGAGACCTTGCCAAAGCCGAATTTCCCGTCTTTTGAAGCCCACACCAACATGTCGCCTTTGCCGGAGGTTAGTGAGGTTTCTCCGTTTTCATTTGCGGTTTTATTGGCCACGGTATAAAATTCCGCATAATTATACACTTTGAATTCAACACGTGCTCCCGGAACCGGCTGATTGTTCTCGTCTACAATTTTTATTTTGGCCTGAGCGGTTTCCGCATAATTATCAATGATATTAATTTCGGTATAAACCGGAGTCTCTACCATAACTTCTTCCGGTCCTTGATATTTACCGAATACTTTGGTATGCATCAACATACCCCGGCTGGCAGGAGCATTAAACCAACCTAAATTCAGGACCGGTTCCGGTTCGCATGCTCCTAAGAAATACCATTTCCCGTCTACCCATGCTTCTACCCATGCATGGTTATCATCGGTGTGTGCCCAGCGGGGGGT
Source organism: Candidatus Parabacteroides intestinavium (assembly GCA_019118725.1). Classification (GTDB taxonomy): domain Bacteria; phylum Bacteroidota; class Bacteroidia; order Bacteroidales; family Tannerellaceae; genus Parabacteroides; species Parabacteroides intestinavium. The sequence goes on from DWYO01000239.1 coordinate 2,781, forward strand.
ATATACCTGACGTGCCGGAATACCTACAGAGCGTAAAGCCGCAACTGTAAAGGTGGATTCTTCACCGCATCGTCCGTAAGCTGTTTTTACGGAGGCTAAAGGTGAGCTTGTACGCGCATCGGAAGGAGTATAAATGACTTTCTCATGACACCAATGGTTCACTTCCAATACGGCATCATGCAAAGATAAGCCTTTCACACGATCTTTCAGTTCCTGGTAGAAAACCATACGGCTTTCGTCTAAGTTCTCATTATTTACTCGGATAGGCAATACGAAATGGCGGAAGATGTCCTCTGGGATGTTTTTTCCCCAAGGCATTTCCTCACGGGCCTGAAATGACGTTTTGATATTTTCCAGGAAATACTCACCACTATAATCGGCTATATCGCCCAGTGGCATGTAAGCATATAAAAAGCGCATAGCTTCTTTTTCTGCCGGACTCATCGGTTGGTCGAATATAGTCAACAAACCGCTCTTCTCTAAACTTCCTTCTCGAGCTTGGAAGTCATTCTCTACTTGTGTTCTGTATGTTTCGTCTGTAATGAAATGTTCTTGCTGGTTTTGACAGCTTATGAACAGAAGCAACACAGGCAAACATAGGATAAAAAGTTTTTTGTTCATGTTTAGGTGTTTAAGTTGTTTATGCAAAGTTAATTAAAAAAGGAAGAAAACAAATTGATTTGTTTAATTATCTGTCTTGAATTTTTTATATGAATTTATTTGCTTAAATTTGTGAGGAAACAAAATGCAATGTTTTTTGTTTTATATACAGCTAAATATAAATAAAAAGGTATGATTCAGAGCGCAGAGATTATTTTATTGGTGGTTTCCATCATTTTGATATTGAGTATTTTTGCCGGGAAGGCGGGATATAAGTTTGGATTGCCGGCCTTGTTGTTGTTTTTGGGAGTCGGCATGTTGTTTGGAAGCGATGGACTGGGCATTCAGTTCGACAATCCGCAACTGACGCAATTTATTGGTACGTTGGCATTGAGCATTATTTTGTTTTCTGGCGGTATGGATACCAAGATCAGCGAGGTTCGTCCGATTGCTTCACAGGGTATTGTATTGGCTACGCTGGGGGTATTGCTTACGACCTTTATTACCGGCGGATTTATTTATATGGTATGTCATTATAGCAGTATTTATGATACCCTTACCCTTCCGGAGGCTTTGTTGTTAGCGGCAGTAATGTCGTCTACCGATTCGGCTTCGGTCTTTTCCATCTTGCGAAGTAAGGGGGTCTTGTTGAAAGAAAATCTTCGTCCGACTTTGGAGTTGGAAAGTGGAAGTAATGACCCGATGGCTTATATGTTGACCTTGATACTGATTGCATTTATCGGTTCGGAAGGGATGAGTGTTCCGGAAGCTGCATTGATGCTGGTCTTGCAATTGGGAATAGGAGCCATCGGTGGTTACCTTTTAGGAAAGGTGGCGGTTTGGATTGTCAATAAAATCAATATCAACAATAACTCTTTGTATCCGATTCTGATACTGGCTTTTGCTTTTTTTACGTTCTCGGTGGTTACTTTGGCAAAAGGAAACGGATATTTGGCAGTATATATAGCTGGATTGATTTTCGGTAATTCCAAGATTGTCCATAAGAAGAGCATCGGAACATTTTTTGACGGGTTTACCTGGCTATGGCAAATCGTTATGTTCCTAACGTTAGGATTATTGGTAAATCCGCATGAATTGTTGCCGGTAACGCATATCGGTTTAGGCATTGGGCTATTCATGATTCTGATAGCTCGCCCGGTCAGTGTGTTTATCTCGTTGCTCCCGTACAAGAACTTCACCCTGCGTGCCCGACTTTATATATCATGGGTCGGACTGCGTGGTGCCGTTCCGATTATTTTCGCTACCTACCCGTTGATAGCCGGAGTAGAACATGCACGCTGGTTCTTCAACATTGTTTTCTTTATCACCATATTGTCGTTGTTGGTACAAGGTACAACCGTAACTTACGTAGCCCGTTTGCTGAAGTTGATCGACAAGCCTCCTGTAAAGGAAGAGTTCGGGGTGGAATTATCAGAAGATATACGTAGTGTAATGAGCGAAATAGAGATTACTCCCAAAGTGCTGGAGCATGGGAACCGTCTGATGGATTTGACCCTTCCAGACCATACTTTAGCAGTTATGGTAAAACGGAATAATCGCTATTTTGTTCCGAAAGGCAATACGGTATTGAAAGAAAATGACAGATTGTTAATGATTTCAGATGATAACGATGCTTTGCTGGAATCTTACAAATCGATGGGTATACAGAAGTATACCATGAAGAATCGGGAAGCGATTATTGATGAATGAGAAACTATTCTTACCTGCCAGAAATCCAAAGAGGAGATCTGACAGGTAAAAATAATCAAGATAGTAGTAAGAAGGTGTTTTTG
>DWYO01000240.1 GCA_019118725.1 Candidatus Parabacteroides intestinavium
TGCCGGATGCGGTCGCGTTGCTCGGAGGTGAACCGGTCGGAGCAACTTACTTCATAATCCATCATGTTATAGGAAATAAACTCTTGTCCGGTAAGGCAGTTGATGCGTGTTACGACTTCATCGAATGAAACGGATCTGTGTTCCAAAGCCGCCTGCTCACTTAAGGCTGCATACATCAGCGAATAGATATTCCGGTCGTATGGCGGCGTATCGTCACAATAATCCGAATCAATGCAATCGGTGGCCAGCTCTCCCTCTTCCGTTTCATTGAACGCATGGTGCAACCCCAAGTAGTGCCCCAGCTCATGCGCCAAGGTGACGTAGACATCCGCTGCATCATAATATTCGCTTGTCGTATTCCGGTCAAAGTATAGGCTGTTTATCGACACGCAATGCGGATATTGCAGTTGCTCTTTCTCGATGTAAGTGTATTCAATTTCCGAAAGCCCTTCCAGATAATTGCTTCCTTGGGTGGAATAAGGTAAATGGGAGATACCCAATGTGACGCTTCCGCTTCCCGATTCAGCGGCAAAGTTATACAATACAATATTAATATATCGGTTCTGATCCCACATGAGGTTTATTACGTTTTCATTCTCGCTGGCCATGAATTCCGTACATTCTATCGGCATCTCGTCCCATTGGACATATTCTATGCCGGCGTTTTCCAGAACATTCCCCTCCTCATCAGCTTCCGCCAGGTAAAACTCCAGATTGATATTTTGTCCGGCATCTCCACCGGAGTATCTGACCTCTCCTTGGTAGAACTGATTTACATTTTCCAAAACCTCGCGGATGCGCTCCGAGGTGATATATTGTTGCGGATCGGTTCTATCCTTGTACAAGACATGGAAAATAACCGGCAAGCGGTAATGGAGTTCCTCCCCTTCGCCCAAAGCCGACTGGGTCACATGGATTTCGGTCTGTTCTCCTCCGGAAGAAATGACAATCGTCCCGGTACGTTCTTCATCCAGATTCCCCATGACCTCTATGCGGATAGTTCCGTTCCCGTTTCCTTCGCTGGGATAGACATAGCACCAGTCGGGGTCCTGACTGGACGCCGTCCATCTGCCGGTTGCCTCAATGTTTGCTGTAAGAATCGTCCCTTCGGCAGGAATCGCTTCAAATTCGGTTTGCGAGAAGGTTACGCTCACCGTGTCATCATCGCTACAACTTGCCAGGAACAATCCGGCAAGCATCAACATAAAAAAAACAACTTTCGATTTCATATCTTGATTTAATTAAGATTAAGATTGAGATTTTGCAAATCTATGAAATATTTTCCAACATCAACGCATTTGTTGTGTTATTTGAGATGTTGTTTTGATTTTCTCCGGGAAATTTTTCATGCAGTTCATTAACAAAGAACGGGACTGAGAGGGCGGTAAAATCGCCTAACCTTGTGTAGTCTTTTCCTTTTCCGGGAAAACATTCATAAAAAAACAAAAAACGCTTAACTTCCGGATAAAATTTCTGTTCTTTGTATAAGTAATCATTAAAAAGACAAGTGTATGAAACGAATCTGTTTGTTTATATTGGTATGGCTCAGTGTGTTGGCTTTACCAGCCCAGGCGCAATTCTCATGGGGTGTAAAAGGGGGCGCGAATATATCGAATATCCATTTTTCGGATTTGCCGGAAACATTCTCGAAAAGTAATATAACAGGGTTCCATATCGGGCCAACCATCGAGTTGATGGCACCGCTGGTGGGACTGGGCTTTGATGCTTCGCTTCTTTATTCGCAGACCGGTGTGGAAATGGGACGGCAAGAGATAAAGAGCAGCTATTTGGATATACCGGTCAACCTGAAATGGAAATTCGGGCTTCCGATGTTGAAAATATATGCGGCCGCAGGTCCATACGTGGGATTCCGTTTGGGCGGCGCGAAGATCTGGGATGTCATCAGCGACCAGATTTCAGCTAAATCCTTTAGCGCAGGCGTGAATATCGGGGCCGGTGTGGAGCTGTTTCGCCATTTGCAGGTCGGAGCCACTTATCAATTGGGCCTGACCGATAATTATAGTATGGAGAAGCTGAACCTTTCCGGCAAGAATAGAGGATGGCAATTGTCGGCGGCTATATTGTTCTGAAAATATGCATTTTGCTGATGTGATATTGCCTCTTCCTTTAGCGGACCAGTACACGTATAAGATACCTTCAGACTTGGAAAAATCGGTAGTGCGGGGGTGTCGTGTTATTGTTCACTTCGGGAAAAAGCGTTTTTATACGGCTATTGTATCTGAAGTCTACGATACTCCGCCGAAGACCAATTCTGAAATCAAGGAAATCTTTGCTGTACTGGATGCTACTCCTATCCTCCGGCGTCCGCAATTGCGCTTTTGGCAATGGATGGCCAATTATTATCTGTGTAGGCTGGGGGATGTTTATAAGGCAGCGCTGCCTTCGGGCCTGAAGATCGAAAGCGAGACTTCGGTAACCCGTAATCCGGATTTTGAAACGGATGTTCCTTTGAAACCGAATGAACAAGCGGTGTTGTATGCTTTTGCGAAGGAAAAGGAGAAATTGACGCTTTCGGATCTGGAAAAGAAAACCGGTTTGCGGAATATTGTTCCTATCGTGGCTTCGTTGATGGCTAAAGGTGCGGTTGAGGTCAATGAGGAGCTGAAACGTGGGTATGTTCCCAAGACGGAAACCTATGTGCGCTTGGCTTCCGAATATAAGCAGGAGGAAAAGATGCAAGAGGCGTTTGATAGCGTCAGGCGGGCAAAAAAACAGGAACAATTACTTGTCTGCTTTTTGGATTTGAGCCATGCGCTCAATCCGGTGTTGGAGCAAGAGATATCCAAGAAGGAATTGTTGGAAAAAAGCGGGCAAAGCGCATCTGTACTGGAGGGCCTGTTGAAGCGGGGAGTGCTGGAAACTTACGAAAAAGAGGTCAGCCGTTTGCAGATGCGGGTCTGCCGCCTGCAAGAACCCAACCCGTTGAGTGATGCTCAAAAGGAAGCGCTATGGAAAATACAGGATACTTTTCGGGAAAAAAACATTTGCCTTTTGCACGGTGTGACCTCTTCGGGAAAAACGGAGATTTATATTCACCTTATCCGGCAAGTGCTTAACGCAGGAAGGCAAGTACTCTATATGTTGCCGGAAATAGCCATTACAACTCAAATCACAGAGCGTTTAGGGAAACTGTTTGGCGAACAGTTGCTGGTCTACCATTCCAAATTCTCCGACAATGAGCGTGTTGAAGTCTGGAACAGATTATTGCATGCGCATAGTCCGATGCTGATATTGGGCGTCCGTTCTTCTTTGTTTCTTCCTTTCAGTGATTTAGGATTGATTATCGTAGATGAAGAGCATGAAACCAGCTATAAGCAACAGGACCCGTCTCCCCGGTATAATGCGCGGAATGCGGCAATGGTGCTGGCGGGTATGCATGGAGGTAAGACCTTGCTGGGCTCAGCTACGCCTTCCATCGATTCCTATTTCAATGCCCTTTCCGGAAAATATGGATTGGTGGAACTTAAAACTCGTTTCGGAACGCATCAGTCGCCGAAGGTTATACCGGTCAACATCAAAGAGTTGAAGCGGAAGAAGCAGATGAAGCATCCTATTTTCTCGCCTCCTCTTATTCAGAGCATGAGGCAGGCATTGGATAATGGCGAACAAGTCATTCTGTTTCAAAACCGGAGAGGCTTTGCCCCGATTACCGAATGCAAGGAATGCGGCTGGGTTCCGCGTTGCGTGAATTGTGACGTCAGCATGACTTACCATAAATATCATAACAACCTGGTATGCCATTATTGCGGGTATACGATTCGTTTACCGGAGATCTGTCCTTCTTGCGGTTCTTCTAATTTTCAAATGCAGGGCTTCGGTACAGAAAAGGTGGAAGAGGAGATTGCCCTTCTTTTCCCTGATGTGAATGTCGAGCGGATGGATATGGATACGACACGGACCCGCACGGCCTACGAACGCATCATCGGGGATTTTGACAAGGGGAAGACGCAAATCTTGATAGGTACGCAGATGATATCAAAAGGACTGGATTTTGGCAATGTCGGGGTTGTAGGTATATTGAATGCGGACGGACTGATGAATTATCCGGACTTCCGGGCGCACGAAAGGGCTTTTCAGCTTATGCTTCAAGTAAGTGGGCGCACCGGACGGCGGGACAAACAGGGAACGGTCATTCTACAGACCTCTCAACCGGAGCATCCATTGATTCAGATGGTAATCCGGTCGGCTTATCGGGAAATGGTGGATTGGCAGCTTTCGGAACGAAGCATATTTCATTATCCGCCTTACTTCCGGTTGATTGTCTTGGTCTTACGGAGTAAAAATGAGGCGGTATTGCAGGATTTATCCCGCTGTTATGCCGAAAAGCTCCGGAGCCAGTTGGGCAACCGGGTGTTGGGCCCCGTTACTCCGCCGGTCTCTTATATTCAAACTTGGTATATCCGGAAGATCGTGATAAAAATCGAGACGGCCGCAGCCATTCAGCCGATGCGCGGTTTCTTGGAAAGTGTTTACACGGAGATGCAACACTTTCCAACATTCCGCCAGATGATGCTTCATTATGACGTTGATCCGCTATGATTGGCGGTCAACGGATGAAGTTGGTGTTGGTCCGCGCCTCGAATGCAGGAGGATTGATGCCGGCTTGTTTTCCGGCTTCGATACACTTCAGAAGCCAAGCCATATTCCGCCCCAAGATGCGCATGGTCTGTAAACCTTCGATGTCTTGTGCTACCTCTTCGGGGGTATTTCCATGAACCGCATTCCAATAATTGGATGAGACTACCGGCATATTACTGATGGTAAAGTATTTGTTCAGTTGGTCGAACGTGGTGGTGGAACCGCCTCTTCGGCAACTTGCGATAGCGGCCGCCGGTTTGTTGGAGAACATTTTGGCACGGCCATAAAATACCCGGTCCATAAAAGAGGTCAGAGAGCCGGTCGCCGAAGCAAAATGAACCGGTGAGCCAAAGATGAACCCATCCGCTTTTTCGGCTTTGTCCAAAAAGATATTTACAGAATCCGTAAGGCAGCATCTGCCGCTTGTCAGACATTGGTTACATCCCATACATCCGGAAATAGGACGGACACCTATCCAAAATAGTTCTGTCTCAATGCCCTGACGGTTCAGTTCTTTTTCTATTTCTTGAAGAGCTGTGAAAGTGCACCCATTGTGGTGCGGACTTCCGTTTACCAATAATACTTTCATAGAATAGCGCTTTAGATTTTTGTTATAATAGCAAAAAAGCGGAAAAAGATGAATCTTTTCCCGCTTCCTTTCTGAGCCTCTTGTCGGATTCGAACCAACGACCCCGAGATTACAAATCACGTGCTCTGGCCAACTGAGCTAAAGAGGCAGATGGGTAAGCTTACTACATCGCGCCGCTACAACCAAGTACCCTTGCTGCGGTCAAGCCCTGGGGGATTCCGAGGGAGCTTGCCGTGTAGGACTTACCCGGGTGCAAAAGTAGGCATAAAATCTGAATCAGCAAATGCTTTTTGCTGTAAAGAAATAAAATAATCGATAACCTGCTAAAATTGATGGGATTACAAACATGTTAAAAAATGTATTGCTATTAAGGAAGCAAATTTAGGAGTTTTTTGGAGGGGGATCTACTTTTTGGTACTTGATAATTTTGTAATTTTGCGCCATATTTCAAATTAAATACTAAGTATAATACACAATGGGTGGTTTTTTTGGCACTATCTCAAAAAAGGCATGTGCTACGGATTTGTTCTATGGCACAGACTATAATTCTCATTTGGGAACTCGCCGAGGCGGTTTAGTAACTTACGACAAGGAGGCGGGTTTTACGCGGTCTATTCACAATCTTGAAAATTCCTATTTCCGTACCAAGTTCGAGGCCTCTTTACCTAAGTTTATAGGAAATGCCGGAATCGGAATTATCAGCGATACGGATGCACAACCGATAGTCATCAACTCTCACTTGGGCAAGTTTGCCATCGTTACGGTTGCGAAGATCAACAATCTGGATGAATTGGAAAAAGAATTACTGGAAGCGAACATGCATTTCTCGGAATTGAGCTCCGGAAAGACAAATCAAACCGAATTGGTGGCTTTGCTGATTACGCAAGGGAAAAATTTTGTGGAAGGCATCGAAAATGTTTACAACAAAATCAAAGGTTCTTGTTCGATGTTGATTCTGACGGAAGACGGAATCATCGCCGCGCGTGACAAATGGGGACGCACGCCGATTGTAATCGGTAAGAAAGAGGGCGCATACGCGGTTACCAGCGAATCAAGCAGTTTTCCGAACTTGGATTATGAGATAGACAAATATATCGGTCCGGGTGAGATTGTCCGCTTACGGGCTGATGGCATGGAACAAATGCGCAAACCGAATGAAGGAATGCAGATTTGTTCTTTTTTATGGGTATACTATGGTTTCCCGGTATCTTGTTATGAAGGGAAAAATGTTGAGGATGTCCGCTTTAACTGCGGGTATAAGATGGGACAAAAGGATGAGTCTGAAGTGGATTGTGCTTGCGGTATTCCGGATTCAGGTGTCGGTATGGCTTTAGGTTATGCAGAAGGAAAGGGTGTGCCTTACCATCGTGCCATTGCTAAATATACGCCGACTTGGCCGAGAAGCTTTACGCCGGCCAATCAAGAGATGCGTTCGCTGGTGGCTAAAATGAAATTGATCCCGAACCGGGCTATGTTGGAAGGCAAGCGTATCCTGTTCTGTGACGACTCGATCGTTCGGGGTACGCAATTGCGCGACAATGTAAAGATTCTGTATGATTATGGAGCTAAAGAGGTACACATGCGTATCGCTTGTCCTCCGTTGATTTACGGATGCCCGTTTATCGGATTTACTTCTTCTAAGAGTGACCTGGAACTGATTACCCGCCGAATCATCAAAGAACTGGAGGGGGATGAGAATAAGAATCTGGATAAATATGCCACTACCGACTCTCCGGAGTATAAGAAGATGGTTCAGGTAATAGCAGACCGTTTCGGTTTAAGTTCCTTGAAGTTCAATACGCTTGAAACATTGATTGAGGCGATAGGGTTGCCGAAGTGTAAAGTCTGTACACATTGCTTTGATGGAAGCAGTTGTTTCTAGAAGAGCCATGGCGCACAAGGCGATGACTGAGTAAAATATTTATGCCGAACTTTCCCGGAGAAGACAACTCTCTTTTAAAGGAAAGTTCGGCATCTTTTTGAACCCAAATCGGTCATTAGACCGCTCAACGGTTCTTTTTTTCTGAAAGAAAGCTCTTCGGGCATTTTGCCTCCTTCTGCCAGCATCTTGCTTCCCGACTTGCCTTGACGTAGCCCGCTACGCCTTCTGCAAGCCGAAAAGCAATCCGCAAGACATAAGGGGGCAATCTACCCAAAGTCTAATGACCGATTTGGGCTTATTCTTTTTTAGCCGAAAGAGGGGAGTGGGAATCTTTGATGTTGCGTAGGTTGACTAACATAACGCTGAAAAGAATGACAATCAAGCCGATAACTTGGATGAAAGTAACTTGTTCGCCTCCGATTCCGGCACCGATGATTACCGCAACCACCGGATTGACATAGGCGTGTGTGGCTACTTCCGTAGCCGGGCGCACTTTCAATAACCATATATAAGCGGAATAGGCTAAAATAGAACCGAAAGTAATCAGATAAATCAGAGCCAACCAGGATTTAGCCGGTATTTTACTCCAATCTACTTCGTGAGGCTCTCCGCTTAGTAAGGCGCAAATCCAAAACAACAGGCTTGCCGAGAACATCTGCCAAGCCGAACCGGCAAATCCGTTGGTCTCTTCACTCCCGCAAGAACGGTATTTTGTGTAAAGTGTCCCGATAGCCCATGAGATACATCCGCCAATCAAGAGTAATATGCCATATTCGCTATGAGGCAGTCCTGTTTCTGTATTCAACTGTTCGAGATAGAGCATGCCGACTCCGATAAATCCCGATAATATTCCGCCGATAGCCGTTATGCTCCGAAAATTGGTCCGCCACATGGGGATGTCCAACAACATAATCCATATAGCGGTTGATGAGGCAACTATGGCCACCAGGCTACTGCTTACATATTGTTGCGCCAGCATAATAACCGCCATGTCGACAAACAGCAATACAATGCCGCTTATCGCTGACCGGCACATCAGTTCTTTCCGGAATACTTTTTCCTTTCTGAAATAGCATAAAGAAAGGAGGAGGATCCCAGCCGTAGTGAAGCGTAGTGCGCCGAGCAAGAAGGGGGGGAGTCCCTGTAATGCCACTCCGATGAAGTAGTAGGTAGAACCCCAAACTACATACACCAGAAAGTAAGCGACAAAAATCGCTATTTGTCGTTGGGCAGTAAACATAAACTCATTTGAGCTTTTGCGTGAAATCTCGGAATAATTTCAGTCCTTTGAGCAATACGGCACGCGGACAAGCAATGTTCCAGCGCATGAATCCTTCACCCTCCGCGCCATACATAGTTCCGGCATTGAGCCAAAGCTTCTCCTCTTTGACCAGTTTTTCTTCCAACTCCTCGGAAGGATAGGGCAATGAGCGGCAATCCATCCATACCAGATAAGTCCCTTCTAAACAGGTGATCGGGAAGTTCGGTAAGGACACTTCACAGAAGGTTTTCATGCACTCGTAATTTCCTTTCAGGTAATCGAGCAACTGGAGTAACCATTCTTCCCCTTCGTTGTAAGCTGCGATGGTCGCAATGACCCCGAATGGATTCACATCGCATACTTCATTGATGTTTATAGCCTTGTCAATCCGGCGCCTTACCTCTTCATCGGCCGAAACAATGTTGGCGATCTGGAGCCCGGCTATGTTGAAGGATTTACTAGGGGATATGCACGTAACGGAGTGATGCAGGAACTCTTCGGAAATGGAGGCGAATGGGGTATAAGTATATCCTGTGTAGACCAATTCGCAGTGAATTTCATCCGACACGACCCAAACACCATGTCTGATGCAGATTTCTCCGATGCGGGTCAGCTCTTCTTTACTCCAGACACGCCCTGCCGGATTGTGCGGATTGCAGAGAAGCAGGATTTTTACCTTTTCATCGGCAACTTTCCGTTCCAGATCCTCATAATCGATAACGTATGTATTCTCCTTGTACACCAACGGATTGCTGACAATCTCGCATCCATTGTTCCGGATAGATGAGAAAAAGCAGTTATAGACCGGGGTCTGTACCAGCACTTTGTCTCCGGGCTGGGTCAGGGCCTTGATGACGGCTGATATGGCCGGAACTACACCAGAGGTATAAATCATCCAGTCCTTTTGGATCTTCCAATTGTGTCGCCGGCCGAACCAGTTGATTACTGCTTCATAATAGGCATCCGGAACACGTGTATATCCGAATATTCCATGCGCTACCCGTTGTTGCAACGCCTCGATAATGGCGGGAGCGGTACGGAAATCCATATCCGCCACCCACATCGGGAGCACATCTGCATCATCGGCACTATCCCATTTATAGGAGTTGGTGCCTCGCCTTTGGACAATCTCATCGAAGTTATACCGCATGTTGCCCTCCTCTTTCTTCGATCACACAATTAGCCGGGGCCTTGATGTTTTCATCCAGTGTGACGGAACCGATACTATCAGCCACGATCCGTCCGGAAGTCGGGTTCTTGATGTTGGTGATTGCCCCTCGTATGTCTGCATTCAGTGTGCTATATTCGAACGCACGGTCACAAGCCGGGTCGAATGTACAATTCTCCAGAATGAGGTCTTGTGCATAACAAAGCGGTTGCTCTCCGGAAATGTGGCAATTCACCAGACGCAGATTCTTGGAATGCCAGCCTAAATATTCACCATGCAGCTCTGAGTCGTAAATCGTTACATTTTCGACTTCCCAAAAAGCATCCTTGGTCGTTATCTTTGCATTGTGGATTTCTACATTCTTTACATATTGGAAAACATATTTGCTATCGCACTCCAGTCCGTCTACATAGATATCTTTACTGAACATAAACGGATACGTCCCGTCATGGATTTTCAGATTCTTCACCCGAATGCGGTTGCATCTCCAGAATATTTCATCAGCATCGTTGATCTGTACGTTCTCAATCTCGATATCGTTCATTTCGCGGAACATTTTAGGCGCATCGATAACTGTATTCTTCATAATCAGATGGTCGGAATACCACAAAGCCGAACGTCCGCCAATGGCGAAATAGCAATTATCTATCGTGAAGCCATGCACGTGCCAGAACGGATAATTTCCTTCGAAACGGCAATTGGTCGCTACAATATTGCTGCATTCCTTGATTCCGGATTCACCTTCACGAATGGTTACGTTGTCTAAGTGCAGGTCGTGGGAAGCAAACAGAGGTCGTTCGCCTCCAAATTCTTTGTCTTTTATCAATTGCATACGTTATATAAGTTTGTATCATTTCGTCTATGGTGCAAATATAGATAATTCCCTTGGCTATTTTTGTAGACAAATTACGGATGGAGTAACCTGGATTACAGAAATCGGGCTTATGGCGTTGGGAAATAAAAAATAAGATG
>DWYO01000241.1 GCA_019118725.1 Candidatus Parabacteroides intestinavium
ACTTATCAATCCATCTAAACGTGCGTAAATTATATATTTATCTGCAAAAATAAAAAATCCAGACAAAAAAACAAATGATATACACCCACAAAATAAGATTTAATTTAGCACAGCACGATTAAAAAATTAACAGAAATAGAATGTTTTCTAAAATATAAGACCGTGAAAGTTAGCATAAAGTAAGTTTTTAAGATCAGCTTAATCAAATAAAAGTCTGCCCGGCATTTTCCCGGACAGACTTTTTTCTGTATCTTTGCTTTCCGTAAGAAAAAGAGATAGAAAGAATTCATGGACAATTATATTGTATCGGCAAGAAAATACCGTCCTTCCACCTTCCGGGATGTTGTAGGACAGAAAGCATTGACCACGACTCTGAAAAACGCGATTCTGAGCCAGAAGTTAGCCCATGCTTACTTGTTTTGCGGTCCGCGTGGTGTCGGGAAAACATCATGTGCCCGTATTTTTGCTAAAACAATCAATTGCATGAATCTGACCGCTGATGGAGAAGCATGTAATGAATGCGAATCTTGCCGGGCTTTCAACGAACAAAGGTCATTGAATATCCACGAACTGGATGCCGCTTCCAACAACTCGGTCGATGATATCCGCTCGCTAATAGACCAAGTCAGGATACCTCCGGCTATCGGCAAATACAAAGTATTTATCATTGATGAGGTTCACATGCTGAGCTCAGCCGCATTCAACGCTTTTCTGAAAACACTGGAAGAGCCGCCTCATCACGCGATATTCATCTTAGCCACGACCGAGAAGCACAAGGTCCTGCCGACTATCCTTTCGCGTTGCCAAACCTACGACTTCGCACGAATCACCATAGCCGATACCGTAGAGCATTTGGAATATGTAGCCAAATCGGAAGGTATTCAGGCTGAACCGGAAGCCCTAAACGTAATCGCACAAAAGGCAGACGGAGGTATGCGTGATGCTTTATCCATCTTTGATCAGGTGGCAAGCTACACCAACGGAAACATTACCTATCAGGCTGTAATCGAGAACCTGAATGTCCTGGATTACGAATATTATTTCCAGCTGACCGAGACCATCCTCAACGGGAATATACGCGGATCGCTCCTGCTATTGAATGATATTTTGAACAAAGGATTTGACGCCCAGAATGTCATCAACGGCCTGGCAAGTCATTTTCGCGACTTACTGGTATGTAAGGACGAAGCGACCTTGATTTTGTTTGAAGTCGGAGCTTCCATCCGCGAACGTTACAAGGATATGGCCCGGCGTTGCCCGGACACATTCCTGTACAAAGCCATCGAACTGGCCAATACCTGCGATTTGAATTACCGGGCAAGCCGGAACAAACGATTATTGGTGGAACTGACCTTGATTCAGCTTTGCCAATTGACACGCCCGGCGGAAGAGGATAAAAAAAAAGCCTCGATAGAAGCCATTAATCAGAATCAGACGCCCAATCCGGCTCCGTCCAAACCGGCCACGCCATCGCGTCCGACTCCGGTTACTACGCAAATTCCGCCTAAGCAGACCCAGCCGGTCACGCCTCCGCAGACAGCAACAAAGCCTCAGCCTCAACGACATACGGCACGTCCGCCTATGAGTACCTCGTTGAAGAATATTGCCAAAGCACAGATGAACACGGAAGGAGCACAAGCCTCTACGATGTCCAAGGCTGATTTGCAAACCCCTTTCACCGAAGAAGAACTTATCGAGAGCTGGAACGCATACGCCAACTCTACCGACAAGAAAATTTTCCTCAAAAACCTAATGTTGAACAATCCGCCCAAGTTGCAGGATAATTTCTATTTCGAAGTGGTAGTACATAATCCGGCCATGCAGGAAGAGCTTTTCAATAACGCCATAAATATTTTGGGCGCTTTACGAACCCGACTGAAGAACACACACATCCAGATGCGTGTCCGAATTTCAGAAGGAAACGAAAAGCATTTAGCCTATACAAGTGCTGAAAAATATGAGCATCTGGTAGAAATTAATCCGCTATTGGAGAAACTGGCAAAGGAGTTTGACTTGAGAGCAGACTAAGAAGCTGTTTGGAATAAATTCCAAACAGCTTCTTAGGTTTTATGGGAACAGTACCATAAAGCCTCTCCCGCGTTCACGAATTTTTAGCAAATGAAAAGTTGAGCCAAATTAAAAAAACATTACCTTTGTGCCCGATAGTCCCAAAAACGAAAAAAGTGACACGCATATACATTATATATATATTCATCTTATTAAGCCTTTTCAGCTGGAGTTGGAATACTCAAGCAGCCGAAAAAAGCTTTACGGTGGTCATAGATGCCGGACATGGCGGAAAAGACCTCGGAGCGAAAGGGACTATCATCAACGAAAAGGCCATCAACTTAGGAATTGCCTTGAAATTAGGCAAATTAATCACCCAGAATCATCAAGATGTTCAAGTTGTTTACACGCGGAGTTCGGATAAATTTGTCGAACTGGACGAACGTGCCAACATTGCCAACCGGTGCAAGGCCGACCTGTTTATATCGATTCATACCAATGCTGTAGCAAAAGGGAACAACGCCCATGGGACTGAAACTTATACCTTAGGTCTCGCCCGGACAGACGAGAATTTGGAGGTCGCCAAGCGTGAGAACTCGGTAATCTTGCTGGAGGAGGATTATCAACAAAGATATGAGGGATTCGACCCGAATTCGACCGAGTCCTATATCATATTCGAGTTTATACAAAACAAACACATGGAACAGAGCATCGGGTTTGCCTCTGAGATACAAAAATATTTCACCGTAGCCCAACGCGAAGACCGGGGCGTACGGCAAGCCGGCTTCCTGGTATTGCGCAAGACCAGTATGCCCAGCGTATTGATTGAAGTGGGATTCATCACCAATCGCTCGGAAGAACGGTATTTGGCATCAGAACGCGGACAACAGCAACTGGCCCGGTCAATTTCCCAAGCGTTCGACACCTATAAAAGAGCGCTGGATAATCGGCAAATAGCTACATTAGCCAAACCTGCGGTCAGTGAAAATGATCTATATACCCCCGCCACGGAGGAGAAACTTCCTCCGGCCGGGAGCGAAGAAGATATCTTACGCCGGAAGAAGGAACGGTTGGCGGCCGAGAAGCAAAGGCAAAACACCGGCAAGGAGAATGAAATCGTTTATAAGATTCAGATTCTGACCTCGAAAGAGAAATTACCCGCCAACTCGCGCCTATTGAAAGGGTATAAAAACGTAGAATGCGTCAAAGGACGGAATTTCTACAAATATTATTATGGTAAAAGCACCCGGTTCAACGAAATCAACCAGTTGCGCAAACGCGTAATCAAGGATTTCAAGGATGCCTATATCGTTGTATTCAAGAATGGAAAAGAAGTTAAACAATAAAAACAGAAAAATATATCAAAGAAGATGAAAACGATATTCACTAAAGAAGCTAAAATTGGAATCGTATCCATTATCAGCTTGGCTTTACTTTATTTCGGAATCAATTATCTGAAAGGCATAAACCTGTTCAAACCGTCTAACCATTACGAAGTGATATTCAATAACGTAAAAGGAGTGACGATTTCCAGTCCGGTATATGTAGAAGGCTTCAAAGTGGGTCTGGTACGTGAAATCCGATACGACTATGAGAGCATGAACAAAATTACCGTTGACATCAGCCTGGAAGACAAAATGCGTATCAATAAAGGAAGCTACATCACCATCGTGAATAGTTTCTTGGGGGGAGCAGAACTTCATATCCATCTGAATAAATATGTAGATGATTATTTTAAGCCGGGCGATCAGATCGAAGGGCGCATGACCGAAGAAATGATGCAGTCCGTGCAGGAAAAGATCTTGCCCAGCGTGGAGGCCATGTTGCCGAAAATCGATTCTATCTTAGGTGGAATACAGACTCTGATCAATCATCCCGCATTAGCCCAATCGCTGAATCATG
>DWYO01000242.1 GCA_019118725.1 Candidatus Parabacteroides intestinavium
GATTTCTTTTTTCGTTGATCAAAAGTCCGTATATTTGCCCAAATAAACGCAAATAAAACAAATCGGTTAATATCATGGCGAAAACGAAAGAAGAACTGCTGGCAATCCTAAGCCAGTTCGATTTAAAGGAACCTGTTGTATCAGCTGAACCTTTTGGAAACGGACATATCAATGATACGTTGAAAGTAATCACAGCAAACGGCGAGACAAAGTATGTATTGCAACGGATAAACCACCTCATTTTTACCGATGTGGACATGTTGCAACATAATATCTATACGGTAACTTCATATATCCGTAAGAAACTGGAGGAACGTGGCGAGACGGATATCGACCGTAAGGTTCTGACATTCCTCCCGACCAAAGACGGGAAGCAGTACTATTTTGACGGGGACAGCTATTGGCGGGTGTCTTTGTTTATTCCGCGCAGCAAGAGTTATGAGGAGGTGACTCCGGAGCTTTCTTACGAGGCGGGGAAGGCGTTTGGTGATTTTCAGACCATGCTGGCAGACATCCCGGAAGGTACGTTGGGAGAGACGATACCGGACTTTCATAATATGGAGTTCCGCCTTCGACAATTCCACGAGGCTATCGAGGCGAATGCTGCGGGCCGTTTGGAAGAAGTGAAGGAACTGGTGGATGAGATTGAAAAAAGGGCAGACTCGATGTGTATCCAAGAGCGTCTGTATCGGGAAGGGAAGCTGAAAAAACGGACGAACCATTGCGATACGAAAGTGAACAATATGTTGTTTGATACTGATACCGATGAGGTGCTTTGCGTTATAGATTTGGACACGGTGATGCCAGGCTTTGTCTTGTCAGATATAGGCGACTTCATCCGTACAGCGGGTAATACCGGTGCGGAGGATGACGAGAATCTGGATCGTGTGGGTGTGAATATGCCTATCTTCCAGGCCTACACACGCGGATATATGGAGAAAGCAAAGATGTTCTTGACACCTATGGAAATCAGGCTTTTGCCTTATGGTGGTCGTCTGTTGACCTATATGCAGACCGTACGTTTCCTGACAGATTATCTGAATGGAGATACCTATTATAAGATTCATAGCCCGAAGCATAACCTGATTCGCACAAAAGCGCAATTCAAGCTGTTGCAGAGTCTGGAGGAGCATGCGGCTGAGATGGACGAATTTATGAACCAATGGCTATAATGGATATGAGTAATGAATTGAAACACCGAATTTCTCCTGTCGCATGGGTACCTACGGTCTATTTCGCGATGGGGATGCCGTTTGTCGTATTGAATATGGTAACGGCATTGATGTTTAAAGGACTGGGTATATCGGATGCACAGATTGCGTTTTGGACTTCGGTCATTATGTTCCCGTGGACCATCAAGCCTTTGTGGAGTCCTTTCTTGGAGATGTTCAAGACAAAGAAGTTTTTTGTGGTTCTGACGCAGTTCTGTTCGGGAATATTTTTCGGATTAGTGGCTTTGTCTTTGCAATTACCTAACTTCTTTGCCATATCTATTGCCTTGCTGGCCGTGATAGCTTTCAGCGGTGCGACGCATGATGTGGCGACCGATGGGGTGTATATGGCGGTACTGAGCAAGGATGACCAGGCTAAGTATATTGGCTGGCAGGGTGCTTTTTATAATGTGGCGAAGTTGGCCGCTACCGGTGGACTGGTCTATCTGGCGGGTTACCTGATAGAGCATGTGGGTGTGGTTCATGCTTGGATGACTATCATGGGATGTTGTGGGGCTATTATGCTTGTACTGGCTCTTTACCACTGGAAAATGTTACCCAGCGATAAGGTGGAGGGTGAAGAAAAGCGGGTTACGTCTATGCGTGATACCTGGGTGGCTCTGAAAGAGGTTATTCTGACTTTCTTCCAAAAGAAATATATATGGCTTTATATTATTTTTATTATACTGTACCGCTTTGCCGAAGGTCTGGTGATGAAAATCGTACCTTTGTTCTTGAAGGCTCCGTTGGAGAATGGCGGATTGGGACTGACCGAGCAGCAGATAGGATTGTATTACGGAAGTTTTGGCGCTGCGGCATTCGTGTTGGGTTCCTTCCTCGCAGGTTATTTTATCTCGCATAACGGCTTGAAGAAAACGCTGTTTACGCTTTGTTGCGTATTCAACTTCCCGTTTGTGGTTTATCCGTTGCTGGCTTTTTATCAGCCGGATAGTGCCTGGCTGATTGGCGGAGCGATTACATTTGAGTACTTTGGTTATGGTTTCGGATTTGTGGGTCTGACGCTCTTTATGATGCAGCAGGTGGCTCCCGGAAAACATCAGATGGCGCATTATGCCTTTGCCTCGGGTATTATGAATCTCGGAGTGATGATTCCGGGTATGATGAGCGGATTTCTGAGCGACTGGCTGGGCTATGATATTTTCTTTGTTGTCGTTCTCTTTGCGGCTATTCCGGTATTGATATTGGTAAAGTTCCTGCCTTTTACCTATTCGGATGAGAAAAAAGCGTAATATAAGAAAATGCTCTTTAGAAAAATCTGGAATAAATGCAAAACAACTTCTAAAAAAAGAGGGAAAAAATTTGCATGATAGAAATGGATGCTTTATATTTGCCAACGAAAAGAATTAGAAAAACAAAAAAATGAGAACTATTT
>DWYO01000243.1 GCA_019118725.1 Candidatus Parabacteroides intestinavium
TCAGCCGGTTGAACGAGCAACCTATCAAGTCGGCTACATTGCAAGACATCACCTGTGATTCGGATGGAAAGATTGACAATTTCATCTCTACGCGCAATTTCTCATATCACCTGCCCGTACATCCTTTGAAGCAGGGCGAGCATTACTATCTGGGCGTGTTCCTTGTAGGCGCATACCAGGAGATATTGGGCGACTTGCATAACCTGTTCGGAGACACCAACGCGGTACATATCAAAGTAAAAGGGGATAAATATGTCATCGATAAGGTAATCGAAGGTGAGACCGTGGCTGATGTGCTGGAATACGTGCAGTTCAACCCCAAACGGATGGCACGGGCCATCGAAGTATGGGTGGCCTCATCGGTCAAGAAAGGTACCATCACCGCCGAAGAGGGACGTGAGTTTATCTCCAACTACCGCTCCGGACTCTATGGATATACTTATTTGGAATAAGCTTTATGAAGAGAAAGGCGCAAATAAAAACTTCATTTTAGGAAAATATCCAAAAGAAAAATGTACTTTTGTCGGAATAAATTATAAATCTTTCAAAAAACTAAACATTTAAATATATGGAGAACACTCGTCGTTCATTTTTAAAGAAAGTATCAGTTGCAGGCTTAGGTGCTGCCGGATTGGCTATGACCGGCAATGCATCTGCGGTAAACGCCATTCCTGAAACCCAAGCCAAAAAGAAACCAGCGGGAAAGGATGACGGAAAATTGCGTTTCGGATTCATCGGAACAGGCTCACGTTGCCACGAACATATTAATAATGTATTGGCCATACCCGGCAATAAAATCGTAGCGATTTGCGATGTTCAACAGGGTCCTATCGAAAAAACGCTGAAACATATCTCCCAATTCAACGTACCGGCTCCCAAAGTATATACCGGAAGCGAACGCGCTTTCGAACAGATGCTGAACAATGAAGAGTTTGATTGTGTCATCATCGCCAGCCCATGGGAATGGCACGTGCCGATGTCGGTTGCTGCCATGAAAGCCGGAGTGCCTTATGTCGGTGTAGAAGTATCAGCAGCTAACACGTTAGAAGAGTGCTGGGATTTGGTCAACACCTCAGAAACAACCGGAAGCCAGCTGAATATTATGGAGAATGTTTGCTATCGCCGTGACTGCATGGCGGCTTTGAACATGGTTCGCCAAGGATTGTTCGGTGAAATGCTGCATGGCACATGTGGATATGAGCATGACCTGCGTGATGTCAAATTCAATGACGGTGTACATTATACCTACCAGCCCGGAAGCGGAGATTTACGTATGGGCCCGACAGCTTTCTCTGAAGCCCAATGGCGCACGAACCACTCTGTTCACCGCAACGGAGATGTTTATCCGACACACGGAATCGGCCCGGTAGCTCACTGCATGGATATCAATTGCGGAAACCGCTTTGTATCTCTGTCGGCCATGGCCACTCAATCAAGAGGCTTGCATAAGTTTATTGTAGACAATGGCGGAGCAGACCATCCATTAGCCAAGATCAATTTCAATTTAGGGGATATCGTAACGTCTATGATCAAATGTGCAAACGGACAGACCATCATCGTTACTCACGACACCAACTCTCCTCGTCCCTATTCTTTAGGATTCCGCATCCAAGGTACCGAAGGTTTATGGATGAACGATGGAGATACCGTCTATATCCAAGGTCAGTCCAAGCCTCACCGCTGGGACAACTCAGAAGACTGGTTCAAGAAATATGATCATAAACTTTGGTCTGAACACGAAGCTGAAGCTTCTGAAGCCGGACACGGCGGTATGGACTATGTGATGATGTTCGATTTGATCAACGCAATCCGCAATAAGCAACCGGCTCCTATGGACTGCTATGACGCAGCAGCATGGAGCGCCATCTCCGGATTGTCTGAAATGTCTATCGCCCGTGGAGGCGCTTTGGTTGACTTCCCGGACTTTACTCGTGGAAAATGGATTAACCGCAAGAATCATTTTGCTTTATAAAAAGCGGTATATGATAAAAAAACGGAGGCGTGTACACGCCTCCGTTTTTTTATACTTTTTTCAGTTTCATCTTTTCCGCACGCTCAAGCATAAACTGATAAGCGGCTTCACGCTCATTCGGAATAACGCCATCCAATATCGCATTCTTGATAGCCTCTTTCAGCACCCCGACAGGACGTGATGGAGGCAAGCCAAACGTCTCCATGATCTCCTCGCCGGTTATAGGAGGCTGGAAATTACGTACCCGGTCTTTCTCCTCTATCTCTGCCAACTTGGAACGGACTATCTGAAAATTACTCAGGAAACGGCGCACTTTCTCAGGATTCTTGCTGGTAATGTCCGCCTCACAAAGTTTCATCAGATCGTCAATGTCATCTCCTGCCTCGAACAACAGACGACGGATAGCCGAATCTGTCACCTCATCATCCGATAAGGCTATCGGGCGCATGTGCAGGTTTACCATTTTCTGCACATACTTCATCTTCTCATTCATCGGAAGTTTCATTTTCCGAAAAATAGTCGGGATCATTTTCTCGCCAATAAAGTTATGGTTATGGAAAGTCCATCCCAAACGCGGGTCGAAACGCTTGGTGGCAGGCTTGCCTATATCATGCAACAAGGCACTCCAGCGCAACCAAAGATTGTCCGAAGTTCTGCTCAACCGGTCCAACACCATAAGCGTATGCGCAAAATTATCTTTATGTCCGATTCCCTCCTTCGTCTCCACTCCTTTAAGCGCACACAACTCAGGGAATATATACGAAAGTAATCCGCATTTATCCAACAACTCAAATCCGACTGAAGGTTTAGGAGAAAGTACAATCTTGTTTAATTCGTCCGCAATACGCTCTCTGGAAATAATTTCGATGCGTTGCCGGTTACGGATAATCGCTTCAAAGGTGTCCGGATCGATAAAAAAGCCCAGCTGAGAAGCAAAACGCACGGCCCGCATCATACGCAACGGATCATCGCTAAAGGTGATATCCGGATCCAATGGCGTACGGATAGTCAACTCCTCCATATCCTCCAATCCGCCGAACGGATCAACCAGCTCTCCATACCGGTCCTTATTCAGACACAGAGCTAAGGCATTGATCGTAAAGTCACGCCGGTTCTGGTCATCCTCCAATGTCCCATCTTCTACAACAGGCTTTCGGCTATCATGACTATACGACTCACGACGTGCGCCGACAAACTCCAATTCCAAATCACCGCACTTCACTTGCGCCGTTCCAAAATTCTTGAATACCGACAAATAAGCACGCTTTCCCAATTTTTCAGCCACGTGCTTTGCCAACTCTATGCCGCTCCCCACCGCTACAATATCTATATCTTTCGAGGGACGATTTAAAAATATATCGCGGACATACCCACCTATCACGTAGGCTTCTACACCCATCTCATCGGCTGCCTCTGAAACCAATTTGAAAGGCTTTGCCGCTATGTGACTCAATAGTTCTTCTTCACTTATATACATCCTAAAAGGCTAAAAAATTTCAGACGACAAAGGTAGTGCTTTTCTTTGTTCCTTGCAAGTGACAGTAAGAGGCGGAAAAAACGAGGGATTTTAGAAGCTGTTTTGAATTTCTTCGGAAAATATTTATGCAGCTTCTTATGAATGGGATGTAAATCAAAGT
>DWYO01000244.1 GCA_019118725.1 Candidatus Parabacteroides intestinavium
CATACGAAACGGATTATGGATTTCAAATTGAATGATAAAGGTTGCAGCATGAATGCGAAAGGTTGCAGCCGCATACAAAATAACAAACTGAATACGTATAATTGGCTGTGTGGTGTTCCGGATGCCGAGAATGCTACGGATTTTGTGGAAGTTCAGTTTAAAAATACACGTAAAGGATATTACTTGAACAATATGCATCTGCCTTTGGAAAAAGGGGATGTCGTGGCGGTCGAAGCCAATCCGGGGCATGATATCGGAACGGTTACACTGACGGGCAAATTGGTCTTGTTGCAGATGCGGAAAAACAATGTCCGGATGGATCAGGAGCCCAAGAAGATTTATCGTAAAGCACGTCAGACAGACCTTGACAAGTACGAGGAGGCCAAAGCGAAGGAGCATGAGACGATGATTCGTTCGCGCCAGATAGCGGCAAGCCTGGGACTAAACATGAAAATTGGCGATGTGGAATATCAGGGAGATGGCAACAAGGCAATTTTTTATTATATTGCGGATGAACGGGTCGATTTTCGGCAATTGATCAAGGTCTTGGCAGAGGCTTTCCGGGTGCGTATTGAGATGAAGCAGATCGGTGCCCGCCAGGAGGCTGGACGTATCGGAGGTATCGGCCCGTGTGGAAGGGAATTGTGTTGTTCGAGCTGGATGACGAGTTTCGTTTCGGTGGCCACCGGTGCTGCCCGTTATCAAGATATCTCCATGAATCCTCAGAAACTTGCCGGGCAATGTGCGAAGCTGAAGTGCTGCATCAATTATGAGGTGGATGCTTACGTGGAGGCACAAAAGCGTTTGCCTTCGCGTGAAATTGTGCTGGAAACGCAAGACAGCACCTATTATCATTTTAAGACGGATATATTCAAGCGGGAAATCACCTATTCGACCAGCAAGTCGGTAGCTGCTAATCTGGTTACGATTTCTGCCCAGCGGGCTTTTGATGTCATTAATATGAACAAGAAAGGCATGAAGCCGGTTACGCTGGAAGCGGATACCAAGCAGCAATCCAAAAGAGAGGTGCAGGACATTTTGGGACAAGAGAGCGTGACCCGTTTTGATAATACCATATCAAAAAAGAAGAAGAAGAAACGTTCGCAAGGGAATACGAATGGAGAGGGCAATAATGGCAATGCCGAGAATATGGAGAAAGCAGCCAATAGTGCCAATAACTCATCTCCGAAGCAGGCGCAGTCCAACGATAAAAAGCAACAGGACAATAAGAGAGCCAACACGAATGGCGCGAACGGCAATAATGTACCGAAGAATAACAATCGGAACAACAATCGTCCGAAGCAAAAACAGCAGCAATCGGGAAATAACAATGCCAAGTCCAACAAACAACCACAGGCCTCCAATAAACCCAAAGATGCGAAGCCGGAGAATTAGTTGTCTGATGCTGCTCATTTGCAGCTTGTTCTTTTCCTGTGCGGATGACACCCTGTATTACCAGTATCAGGTCATCCAGGATACCGCATGGGAAAAGGATAAGGTCTATTACTTTACCTTTTCGATTGAAGACAATACCCGGCCTTATACCATTACGTTGGATATCCGTAACAACAATAAGTATCCTTATCAGAATCTATGGTTATTCTGTAATGAGGAGCCGCCTATTGGGACCTTGATGCGTGATACCATCGAATGTCTTTTAGCAGATGAGTTTGGAAAATGGCATGGACATGGCATCTCTTTATATGAATCAAGTTTTCCGATTCGCACGAATTACCGTTTCCCTTATCCGGGGCAATATACCTTCAGCTTCCGGCAGGGAATGCGCGATAGCGTGATCGTGGGAATTCAGGAGATAGGCTTGCGCATTCAACCGGCCGGGGAATTGGATAAAAAGTAGGTTCGTGTGTCTATAAATTTATGATTCTTTTTTTCGTAAAGCTTCAACCGCACGGGAAAGGTCTTCCGGAGTATCTATGCCGATAGTCTCAATATCAGTGATGCCTACTTTGATTTTGTATCCGTTTTCCAACCATCGTAATTGTTCCAGACTTTCCGCCAGCTCCAGAGGTGATTGAGGAAGACGGGTGATTTCGGCCAGCACATCCGCCCGATAGGCATACATGCCGATGTGTTTATAATAGGTATGATTGGGTAGCCATTCGGTGTAGACTTTTCCGCGTATATAAGGAATTACCGAACGGCTGAAGTACATGGCTTCATTGTTTTTATTGATTACAACCTTCGGCGAATTGGGGTTAAACAAGACTTTCTCAAAATCATCATCCGGACGGAATGATTTAACCAATGTGGTGATTTGTACTCGTTCATCAGTAAAACAGGACTTGATGGTTTCGATTTGTTGAGGTTGGATGAAAGGCTCGTCTCCTTGGATATTTATTACTACATCAAAGTTCTCACCGGCTTTCTGATACGCTTCAAAACAACGGTCTGTTCCGCTTTTGTGCTGGTCGGAAGTCATTACGACATTCCCTCCGAAAGCCAGGACCGCTTTTTCAATTCGTTCATCATCGGTGGCGACACAAACTTTGTCGACTGAGTTTTTTACCTGTTCATAGACACGCTGGATCATGGGTTTACCGTCCATGTCAGCCAACGGTTTGCCCGGGAAACGTGTAGAAGCGTATCGGGCAGGTATGATTCCTATAAATTTCATTTGTATAATCGTTTTTTTATTTCAACTCAAAAACTTACACGTTATAGATCAAAACTTGAAATCCTTCGTTTCTCACCTACAACCCAGACCAGATCCCCCTCGGCAAAAACGGTAGAGGGTTGTGGATTTTTCAGGGAAGAAGTGCCGCGCTCAATACCGATCACCAGACATTTGGCATGTTCGCGCAGTCCGGATTCTTGAATAGAACATCCCACCAGTTTGGAGCCTTTTTGTACTTGGAACTGCTCGATGCTGACCTCTTGCGTGTCGGTTGGAATCGGGGTATGGACATGTAGATTCTCTTCTACATAAGTGCGGAAATGTTCCAAATCTTCATCTGATCCGGCAACGATGATTTTGTCGAACGGGTAGAGTCGTTCATTACCTCCGGGAATGTTGATCCTGTTGTCTCCCCGAATGATAGTTACCACATTTACGTTACATATTTTGCGGAAATTCAGTTCTTTTAAGCTTTTCCCGATGCTCAAGGAGTTTTGTTTCACTTCAAAGTCGGCTAAGTGCAAATCACGTTCCAGCATGTGGTTTGCGAAATTCGGATTGATGGTTGCATGTTTTTCCTCTTCCATTTCCCGGGCAGCCAGATTACTGAAAAATCGGCGCTCCATGAGGATGGAACGTTTCTTCAATTTCTTGGAGAAAATAATGTAGAAGATAATCAGAGCCGCAACCAGCCATAAATAGCCTACGGCAACATTCAGCAATTGGTTGATGGGAATCATGACCAATGCGATACAAAGCAGGATGCGCAACAAAATCAAAGAAACCAGCGAACCCCGGTTGAATTTATTGTCGTTCCAAAGTTTCTGAAATTCGATCGAATGATTTTTTTTCATGATGATGGCGCGAAGCATAGGTGAGATCAGCAGGAGAATCAATACCAGCGAGAGCAGATTCCCTTGCCATCCCGGAATGCGGGCGACAATCCATGGAGAAATATACTGGAGCCATACAAATATCAGGACAACCGATACAGAGGTGTAGGTCGCCACAATGCGAAGCAAGGCTTTAAGAAGCTGGTGCCAGTCGCTTTGTTGATGAATTGTGCGGGTTCCGGAGGAATAATGCTCCAAAGCTTGGAGCCAGCGTGCCGGAATGTGAGCTTCCAGGTGCTTGTAAGCTGGTTCGGCAAAGCGGATCATGTAAGGAGTGAAAAAGGTGGTGATGACCGAGACTGCAACGACAATCGGGTAGAGGTAATGGTCGGTTACCTTCAACGATAATCCCAATGAGGCCAGAATAAAGGCGAACTCCCCGATTTGTGCCAGCGAGAACCCGGACTGAACGGCTATTTTCAGGGGCTGTCCGGAAAGAAGTACCCCGAATGTCCCGAAACAGATTTGCCCGCCCATCACAATCAGGGTCAGAATGATAATCGGGAGCTTATATTCCCATAAAAGAGTCGGGTCGATCAGCATGCCCACCGACACGAAGAATATTGCCCCGAACAGGTCTTTTACGGGTTTGACCAATCGTTCGATGCGTTCGGCTTCAATGGTTTCTGCTAAGATGGAACCCATGATAAATGCCCCCAAGGCTGAAGAGAATCCGGCCTTTGTGGCAATCAGTACCATGCAAAGGCAAAGCCCGATGCCTACAATCAGAAGTGTCTCGTCATTCAGGTATTTGCGAAAAGACTTTAGGACGGAGGGGATCAAGTAGATGCCGATGACAAAGCAGAAAAGCAGGAAGACGCCTAACTTCACGACACTGTTCAACAGTTCCATCCCTTCCACTTGCTTACTGACTGCCAGGGTGGAAAGAAGAACCATCATCAGGACGGCAAACAGGTCTTCGACAACCAGAATCCCCAAGACCACTCCCGTAAAGCGTTGCTCGCGAAGGCCCATATCATCGAATGCTTTGAAGATAATGGTCGTAGACGACATGGAAAGCATTCCGCCCAAGAAGAGGGCGTTCATGTGCCCCCAGCCCAAAGCCAGTCCGGTTCCATAGCCGACAAACATCATTCCGGTGACCACCGTGATGGCTCCCGTTACGGCCGTACCGCCTACTTTCATCAATTTTTTGAAACTGAAATCCAGTCCTAAAGTGAAAAGAAGGAAGATAACGCCGATATCCGCCCAGACTTGGATGCTCTCCGGGTTGGTGATGGTCGGGGTAATGGGGCAGGCGGGTCCGGTAAGGATGCCGGCCACGATATATCCCAGTACAACGGGTTGTTT
>DWYO01000245.1 GCA_019118725.1 Candidatus Parabacteroides intestinavium
TCTTCGCTAACATGAGCTGCGTTATCCTCGATGAAGCCCCGGTGAAGTTCGGCGACAATGTGTTCGTGGCTCCGAACTGCGGATTTTATACGGCAGGGCATCCGCTGGATGCAGAACGCAGGAACCAGGGATTGGAATATGCACGCCCCATCACAGTAGGCGATGACGTATGGATAGGAGCCGGGGTTAGTGTGTTGCCGGGTGTGACGATAGGCCAGGGTGCGGTTATCGGTGCGGGTAGCGTGGTGAATAAAGATATTCCTGCCGGGGTATTGGCTGCGGGAAATCCCTGCCGGGTGATTCGTGAGATTACAGAGGAAGACAAAAAGCGATATACGGAAAATGCATGAAAAAGAGAATGTTGGATACACCGTCATACGCCATAGTGAAATGCGGTTTATTGCCGATGCAGGCAGCAGTACATCGTCAAAAGCCTTTTGCCCGCTAAGCCCTGATGTAGAATATCTGAATTTGGATAAGTGATATTTTTTTGATAATGCAAGGATTTTCTATAGAAAGATATATCTTTGTATGACAAAGATAAAATTAGGAAATAGAAAAGACACTATGCGCATAGATATACTGACGGTTTTGCCGGAAATGATAGATGGAATGGTTAATTGTTCGATTGTGAAACGAGCTCAGGATAAAGGGTTAG
Source organism: Candidatus Parabacteroides intestinavium (assembly GCA_019118725.1). Classification (GTDB taxonomy): domain Bacteria; phylum Bacteroidota; class Bacteroidia; order Bacteroidales; family Tannerellaceae; genus Parabacteroides; species Parabacteroides intestinavium. The sequence goes on from DWYO01000245.1 coordinate 659, forward strand.
CAGAGATTCACCTTCATAATCTGCGAGATTATACGACCAATAAATGGCGTCGGGTAGATGATTATCCGTTTGGTGGTGAGGCTGGGATGGTGATGCAAATCGAGCCGATAGACCGTGCTATTTCAGCGTTGAAGGCGGAAAGAGCGTATGATGAGGTGATTTATACATCACCTGATGGAGATACTTTCAATCAGCAAATGGCCAATACTATGTCTATGCTGGACAATTTGATTATTCTTTGCGGACATTATAAAGGCATTGATTATCGCATTCGGGAACATCTGATCACCAAAGAAATTTCTGTCGGTGATTATGTCCTTACGGGAGGCGAATTGGCTGCTGCTGTTATTACGGACGCTGTGGTTCGTTTAATACCGGGAGTGATTGGGGATGAGCAGAGTGCTTTGTCTGATTCTTTTCAAGATGATTTATTGGCTCCCCCAGTTTATACGCGTCCGGCTGAATATAAAGGATGGAAAGTTCCAGAAGTCTTACTTTCGGGACATCAGCGTAAGATAGAAGAATGGCGGTTGCAACAAGCTCAAGAACGAACTGCTCGTTTGCGTCCGGATTTGTTGAAGAAATAAATATAAACGTTCGTTTTTTAGTTTTTAAGTTTGTTTATTTATAGACTTTTGGGTATATGCTTCAGCTTAAAAATTAAAAATAGTGATTTATAAGCTTAAGATATAGGAGCTATGATTGAAAACGAAAGAAATATAAGACATCAATTGGTATTGGATGCAGCCCGCAAGATGATGCTGGCCGCTCGGACTGCCCCCAAAGGAAAAGGTATCGATATTCTTGAAATAGGTCTGGTGACGGACGAAGATATCCTGCGTTTATCGGAAGAGATGATTCGTATAGCGACGGATACAGGTTTGAAATTCTTTTTGCGTGATGCGGAAAATATTAAAAGTGCGGAGGCTGTAGTCCTGCTAGGAACGCGTCAGCAGGTGCAAGGCTTGAATTGCGCGCATTGTGGATTCGCTACCTGTACCGAAAAGCCGGAAGCGGTTCCGTGTGCGATTAATTCGGTCGATTTGGGTATAGCCATAGGTTCTGCTTGTGCCACGGCAGCTGATTTACGGGTTGATACACGGGTGATGTTCAGTGCCGGACTGGCAGCCCAGCATTTGCATTTCTTGGGAGAGGAAAGCAAGTGTGTGATGGAAATTCCTGTCAGTGCCTCTTCTAAAAATCCATTTTTTGATCGTAAATCGAAAGAAAATAAATAAGATGATGAAGTTCTCAAATAAATTGGAACTGCGGTATAGTTTCAATGAAAAGTCTAATTATATGGATGCCATGATCAGGCACCGTTGTGAAAAGGAGATTTTAATGATGATTCGGGCGTTGTCTGATATGCTGGATGTGCGGTTGACTCCCTATAGTGAACCGGTAGCTGTTACGGAGGGGTACCGGGAAGTGTGGGCTGTTGCCGGAGAGAACGCACGTTGTATCTCGGTCATATTGAATATGATGATGCAGATATTGATTCGTCCGACCTTGTCGGTTGGTGGACAGTTGCTGACTGAACGTACTGAGCAGGATGAAGTGCTCATGCAGCGCGAAATAGCAAAATTTCGCCGGGACTTGAAACTTCATGCCGTGGGAGTACCTCCTAAGTTGGTGGATTTACTCAGCTCTTCACCGCGGTTTTGCAAATTTAAATCCAATTTTTATGAAGCCTTGAAAGGATATCCGAAAGTGAGTAAGATATTTTTGCGGGAATTGAATGAAAATAACCGTCCGCGCTCCGGTTCGTTGGAAGTAAAGCGTGCCCAGTTTGATTATTTTATTTTGCGTACCGATGAACTGCCTTTGTTGGTTGACAAGAGTGCTACCCTTGAGATCATTTCTCCGGTATTGAGAGATGCCCGTTATCGCTGGAAAGGTATTTACAATAAGGGAGGGGCTACAATAGACTTCTACATGCAGGATGAAGAATTCAAAAAGCAGATGATAGACGATAAAATCGCCTTTTCAAGCGGTATGTGTATTGATTGCGTATTGGAGATATCCCGGCGCCTTTCGGAGTTGGGCGAGATTGTGAATGTGAGTTATGTCGTTACAACCGTTATCCGTACCCGTTTTGGCAAAATGGAGATTGTAACTCCGCAAGGTAAACGTCACTTGCGTAAGTTGGAAGCCGAAAAAGAGCAGTTGACATTAGACTTTTTTGCTTGACGGAATCCCTTTCCAAATTCTACATCGCTGGTGAATAATTTATTTGCCGGGATGGAATGTCTGGGCTTTTCATTAGTGATTGAGTATTGAGGAGAGGGAACTTAAAAACTATAAAACGGGGTGATATTTCGATTTATTTGTTACCTTTGCGGAGTAAATAGGAAAAAGATTGTATGATGTGGAATAAAGCGTTGGTGAAATTGTTCATTTTGAGAATGATGTACGTCATTACCATTTTGTTGGTGCAAACAGATGTGTTGACGGCCGATGAGCTTGTACCGCATTTTGATAGAGGAATTCATTTTACCTTACAAGCGGAATCACCCGGAGATGAGATAGAGCCGGATGATGATTATACCCGTACACGGACGATTGTATGCCCGTCGGTGGCTATTGTGCCGTTGATTTTGACACTAATTCCTAATCAATATATTATACCAAGAAAAAGTCACACACCAAAACCGCTGAATTGTATAACCTCTCATAACAGCCATCAGGCTGACCTCTGTATATTCCGGATTTAGACAAATGCAGCTTGCAATGAAACGTTTATTTTCTATCCATTTTGATCGTTAACCTATTTATCCTTAATGCGTATCTGTTAAATCCACCCGGATAAACTTCGTGTATCATTGCTGTGTAAATTCGTAGAAAAAGCAAGTCAACAAGAAGATTTTCTGTATGAATTAATCGTTGTGTTACTCTTCTAGTGAAATAAATTAGGATTTTTCTTGTCTTAAATCAAGGGAGTTGTTATCTTTGGCGTAAAATTTGAAAATATA
>DWYO01000246.1 GCA_019118725.1 Candidatus Parabacteroides intestinavium
TGATACGACGGCTCATGATTCGTCCCGCGATGCTTACCTCGCGCGGTTCGGCGTCATCTTTGAAATTTTCCTTTATTTCTTTGGAAAATGCATTTGTCGCATACTCTGCTGCGGGATAAGGTTCTATCCCCATTTCTCGCAACTGCGCCATGCTGTTGCGTCTGATAATTTCCTGTTCGCTCAGTTCTAATAGATTCATTGCACTAGCATCATTTGTATAATACAGTGCAAAAATATAAAAAATATCCGGGAATATAAACGAGTTTAACCAGAATGACATAAAAAATAGGGACGGAAACTGATTTTGTCGGCTGTTTTTCTGATATTATCGGTCATTCTCCCGATTTTATCGAATATTTTTCCAGATTCTATCGGATATCTTTTTTCCAGGAAGGTTATGAATCACTTCAACAATAGTACAGATACAAAAAAGAGGAATCTCCTTTTTTTGAGAAATTCCTCTTCTTGCAGGGGTGAAAGATGGGGCTCGAACCCACGACCCTTGGAACCACAATCCAATGCTCTAACCAACTGAGCTACATTCACCATATTTGTCCTCCGGAATCACATTTCCTTTAAGACGGTGCAAAGGTAAGGATTATTTTCAATTCTGCAAACATTTTGTTTACTTTTTTATGCGATGATATGTTCGCTCACCCACCAAAGCGTGTAAACAAATACGACACTCAACACAAACAAATAACCTATGTAGAGCAATAACGTCTTCAACGCCGCCTTTATCCAGTGATTGCGTACATAGACACGGCGCACCGCCCATGTGGTGTAGAGCAAAAAGTAAACAGACAACAATTGCCACAGTTCCATGCTATGGTATTTCACCCAAAGTGTCCAGACAATGCCAACAGCAAGAAGCAACAGCAATACCGAATGGATATGCAGCGCGAACACCAAATGGTGCATATAGACCATCTTGTCTTTCCGGAAAAGCATTTTCAGCATGAAGGCAAAGACCGGAATCATCAGGAGGACGATAATCGGCCAATAGAAGGAGTACCACGACAACATCTGGCTGTATCCTTTCTCCTTTCGCAAATCGCGGAGATGCTTTTTCGCCAATAGCGGGTTTGCCTGTTTAGTCAGATGAAGCGTATCGGCTGAACTGATGTATATCGAATCGGAGTTGTTCCATTCCGCGAAATCCTGCTCGAACAGAATGGTGAGCAGTTGCACGCGGGCTGTGTCCCGATAGGGCGAGGGCAGAATCTTTACCGATTGCCGGTAGGTATTCACGAGCAGCGCCGTATCGGTAATACACCAGATGGTCGTGTCCTCCAGTCCGGAGACGGAAACCATTTCATCGTAGCTCTCTTCTTCCGGGTCGGACAACAAGATATCCAGATTCTCCAAGCTTCCCTCTGACTCCTTGACGCTGCCCGGCGCTTGCGAGAAGGTGAAGAGGAAAAACAGACAGGAGATAAACATGAAGAGGCGCATCGGATGCACGTAGGAGTTGATTTTACCCACATTGAACTCCCGCGTCAGGAAGCCTGGTTTACGGAAAAGCAAGTAGAGCGTATTCCAAACTTTCGTGTCAAACTGATAGACATTTTCGATGTATTGCAACATATATTTCCAAAAAGGCTGCTCAATATCGAGAGCATACTGGCCGCATTGCGAGCAATACATTCCCTTCAGTTTACGTCCGCAATTCTTGCAATAGGTATAAGCCGGTATCTGTTTCCGGCGGATGCGTTTCAGTCGGCGATACTCAATTTTACGCGAGAGCGCCTCCCGCCGTTTCCGCAATATTTCTTTCCAATTTTTCAACATAACCATTCCTCCTCAGTTAAAAATACTCTCCAATATTGACTCCGAATATCGTTGTGGCAACCCAAAGTAGCGTCAAGATGAATACGGTAAACAGAATTACCATATATATAAGGTATAGCACTACGGATTTGAGCGTTCCTACAAGCCAATGGCTGTGTGTATAGACGCGGTGTGCCGCAACAATAAGGTAAAAAAGGAGCAACACACCCATACATAACGCTATCTCGTTGGCAAAGTCGGTCGACACGAAGTAGAACCAAAGCAGGACGACAGACACCGCCAGCAGCATGACCGAATGCAGATGCAACGCAAAGGCGTAATGCTTCATATACGGCATCTTCTCTTTCCGGAAGAAAAGCTTCAGCAGCAAGGCAAAGACCGGAATCAGGAGCAACAGGATGATGGGCAGCCACGAAGAGTACCACGATGTGAATGCACCCCAGTTCATCTCGTTCTCCACCTTCAGCGCCTCTACCTCATCAGCTATCGTTTTAAAGTACGTTGTATCTGACGAGAGTGCATAGACCGTATCACGGAGGTGAATCGGCAAGATGAAGTTTTGTTCCAGCAAGACTTTCGGTACCGTACCCCGCAGCGTGTCTTGAAAGGGTGTCTTTTCCCAGCGAGCAATAGTCATTAGTTCCGATGTCGCCTCCTTTTTTCCGCAAATCCAGACGGTCGTGTCTGGCTCCGCCATACGCTCTTCATCGCTCAGCTCGTCATACCAATAGTCGTAAGCATCCTGATTCATCGGGACATTCATCGTCCCATACTCCGCCTGTACATAAGTGAACCGACCATCACCGTTGGTCATCGTAATGCCCATACTGTTCGGGTCATCGGGTATCAAGGCAAAAAAGAAAAGGAAAAAGACTGCAGAGAGGAACATGAAAAGCCTTAAAGGATGGACGTAGGAGCTGACTTTTCCGGCATTAAACTCATTCGTAAGAAATCCCGGCTTGCGGAGCAGAAGGTAGAGCGTCATCCAGACTTTGCCGTCAAACTGATAGACGTTCTCGAAATATTGCCGGATATATTTCCAAAAGGGTTGTTCGATATCCAATGCATATTGTCCGCATTGGTAACAATACATGCCGTCTAGTTTTGTTCCACAGTTCTTGCAGTAGGAATAGGAAGGTGTTCTCCTGCGGCGAATGCGCTTCAGCCGTCGGTATTCGATATGCCGCGCCCATTGCTCCTTCCTTTTCCGCAGATAAGAAAGTAGTTTATTGTTTTTCATATACCTATTTTAAGCTTCGCATGTGCTCAGTTTATCAGTTGACGAGTTGACAAGAGAACAAGAATAGCTCCTGCCTACTTGTCAACTCGTCACCCCGCCAACTACCTTAAGCTTGCGAAGGTTGGATTATTTATAAATAGCTTTTTTGCCCGCAAGCAGGGTGTTCCGCATTAAGGAAATGATAGTCATCGGCCCTACCCCACCGGGTACCGGACTGATATAAGAACATTTCGGAGCGACTTCATCAAATTTTACATCGCCAGAGAGACGAAAACCACTCTTTCGGGTAGCATCAGGAACGCGTGTTGTACCCACATCGACTACGACCGCTCCCTCCTTCACCATGTCGCCCGTCAGGAATTCCGGCACACCCAGCGCAACGATAATGATATCTGCCTGCCGGCACATCTCCTTCAGGTTCTTTGAGCGGCTGTGGCATACCGTAACCGTACAATCCCCAGGATAGGCCTTCTGCACCATCAGCGTAGCCATCGGCTTGCCCACGATGTTACTGCGTCCCAATACGACACAGTGCTTGCCTTGCGTCTCGATGTTATAGCGTTTCAGCAGCTCAAGGATTCCGGCCGGAGTTGCCGACACGAAACAGGGCAAGCCAATCGCCATACGTCCTACATTGATCGGATGAAATCCATCTACATCCTTCCGGTAATCAATAGCCTCAATGATTTTCTGTTCCGAAATATGTTTCGGCAAAGGAAGCTGGACGATAAATCCGTCCACATCCGGATCGTTATTGAGTTCATGGACCTTCCGAAGCAGCTCTTCTTCGGTTACGTCCGCTTCATAACGGATCAACGAAGACTTGAATCCGATTTCTTCACAAGTCTTTACTTTGTTAGCAACATAAGTCTCGCTTCCGCCGTCATGTCCTACCAATATTGCCGCCAAATGAGGGACTTTCCCTCCATTAGCTTTAATTTGCGCCACTTCTTCGGCCATCTCCTGCTTCATCTGAGCAGCTGTAGCCTTGCCGTCTAATAACTTATATTCCATAATATCTGTTTTATGTGACGGTGTGTCAAAATATAAAATTACGCACAGATAACACAAATACAACAAGCTGAATAAATCTGCGAAAATCTATTCAATCTGTGTTATCTGCGTGCCAATATCTCATTTTGACACACCATCTCCGATCCTTATCTTCTGAAATTAGGCATCATCGGGAATCTCTTTCCGCCCGCTTTTGCCGTGGTCAACATCTTCATCATTTTACGAGTCTCATCAAATTGCTTCAGCAACTTATTGACTTCCTGTATACTGGTTCCGCTACCCTTAGCAATGCGATTGCGACGCGAACCGTTCAATATAGCCGGATTACTACGCTCTGCAGGAGTCATCGAATAGATTATAGCTTCGATGCTCTTGAAAGCGTTATCGTCAATATCTACATCTTTCATCATTTTGCCAATTCCCGGTATCATCGAAGCCAGTTCTTTCAGATTACCCATTTTCTTTATTTGCTGGATCTGAGTCAGAAAGTCATTAAAATCAAATTGATTTTTGGCGATTTTCTTCTGCAACCGTTTAGCCTCATCTTCATCATACTGCTCTTGAGCGCGTTCCACCAACGAAACAATATCTCCCATTCCCAAGATACGGTCGGCCATACGTTCAGGATGGAATATGTCCAACGCATCCATCTTCTCGCCCGTACCGACAAACTTAATCGGTTTATCCACCACCGTACGGATAGAGAGAGCAGCACCACCGCGCGTATCACCATCCAGTTTTGTCAGAACTACACCATCAAAGTCCAACCGTTCGTTAAACTCCTTAGCCGTATTCACGGCATCCTGACCGGTCATGGCATCTACTACGAAAAGGGTCTCGTTCGGCTGAATAGCCTCTTTGATAGCCGAAATTTCCCGCATCATCTGCTCATCAATAGCCAGACGTCCGGCAGTATCGACTATAACTACATCATAGTTTTTCGCTCTTGCTTCTGTTATGGCATTTAACGCAATCTCTACCGGATTCTTATTGCCTTCTTCCATATAAACCGGTACGCCGATCTGCTCACCGACAACACGCAACTGTTCGATGGCTGCAGGACGATAAACGTCACAAGCGACCAGCAACGGCTTCTTGCCCCGCTTGGTTTTCAGCATATTGGCCAACTTACCCGTGAATGTTGTCTTACCTGAACCTTGCAGACCAGACATCAAGATTATGGATGGCCGCCCGTCCAAATTCAAATCGGAAGCCGTTCCCCCCATCAATGTTGCCAACTCATCGTGTACTATCTTAACCAGTAATTGGCTTGGCTTCACTGACGTCAACACATTCTGACCTAAAGCTTTTTCTTTTACTTTATCTGTAAATGCCTTGGCAACCTTGTAATTGACATCGGCGTCCAATAACGCACGACGTACATCTTTTAATGTTTCCGCAACATTGATTTCGGTGATTTTTCCTTCACCTTTCAGCAACTTAAACGAGCGTTCCAAACGCTCACTCAGATTGTCAAACATACGTATATCTCTTATTTCTGTTAATTCAACTTATCACTATGACGGGCAAAGGTAGTAAAAAGCGCAGAATATATTGGCATAATTGCCACAAAACTTGCGTATATAACAACAATGAGGATTGATGAGTTATGCACCGCACCACTATTCATTTCTTAATATGACATGCTTTTAGTTCAGTAATCATGCTCTCATTGGTCTTGGACGGGTTAAAATATCTGACTTTCAAAGGTATGGAATCCTGTCCGCTACCTCCCCAATCCAATTCTCCGGCATAGATGACCCTGCTTTTCCAATATAACGTGCCCTTAATAAAAAAAGTATATTTTCCTGGAGAAACACGGTTACCGTTATTGTCGGTCCCGTCCCACTGGTAGCTCAAAACGCCATTCCGTGGTGTTGCTCCCGTTATGGCATCTATCTGCGTAGAAGACAGGGGTTGGGGCTTTGCCTTGCTTACCCAAATGGGTAGGGCATCTTCCCGGTATTCATATCCGCCTTCCGCCGTAAACGATGTGGCATACAAGGTACGTACCAACCGGCCTGTTTCGTCTTCTATCCAAATGGCATATTGACTGGAAGCAATGCCGCCACGTTGGAAGCGGAAAGAAATCTCCAAATGTTCTCCTACGGAATTCTTTTTTGTGGTTTCCCTGTCTTTTGCATACGAGGTGGTGCAACCTTGTATACCAATGCAGGCTGACATCAAGATTGCGCATAAAAATTTGTTCTCATGTTTAATATGTTTTGCTTTTATTTGTCTACTTGATAACAGTTCAGTACTATTCCAGGGACATAAACGCGGGTGGTTCATATAAGACCACTATCTTTTGATAAACCTAAGACGCTCATCAGTGCTTGCTTCATGATGTCGGCATCCACATCCTTTCCTGTCCAATATTTTAAAGCTATCATGGCTTGGTAAACAAGCATGTTCATTCCGGGCAGAATATGTTTGCATCCATTGGCTAAAGCATCTTTCAGCAAATGTGTATAAACCGGATTGGGGATGCAATCTGCCACTATCATCTGCGGCAGTAATGTGTCCACGCGGATGTTAAGACGCTGCTCCACGTTAGGATATAAGCCTACGGGAGTCGCATTGATTACTATATCTGTATCAGAAGGAATACGGAATGCCTGATTCCATGGCTGGAATGACGCCTTTGCTGGTGTGCGGCTATTCAGTAAATCCGCCAATGATTTTCCCCTTTCGCTCACATTCACGATGATGATTTCTTTGGCTCCTGCCAGTGCCATTTCTATGGCTATTGCACGTGCCGCCCCACCTGCGCCGAAGATGACAACCTTTTTACCGGGTATGGATGTTATTTCCGAAATAGCCTTGACAAAGCCTTTCCCATCCGTATTTTCACCTGTAGTCCTTCCGTCCGGACCGATTATGACCGTATTCACCGCACCGATAATCTGTGCAGACTCTCCAATTCGATCCAAATACTTCATGACTTCCACTTTGTTGGGAATGGAGCAATTGAATCCCCGCCATCCCATCGCCTTGGCGCCTTCAACGGCAGCCTGTAGATTATCGGGTCCTACTTCGCAATTGATATAACGATAATGCAATTGATGATGACGAAATGCTGCTTCCATAATAGCGACAGTAGGGTTTTCTGCCGTAGGTTTTGCAAACGACCCAAGCAATCCAGGCAGAAAGTCGGGCGAAGCAATCTTTTGTTCGTTAATGTTCATAATACTTTTTCATTTCAGTTGACGCTGCAAAGTTAACTGCAAAAAAAGAAACAAGATTCCATTATATTTGCTGTATTATTCATTATATTTGCAGTAGGGTAAAAATACGAGTATGCCGATATTAGAACGTAAAATTGTACATGACATGGCGACGGTATGCAGCCATATTTCCTATCCCCGCTTTGTACTTCCTTTACACAAGCATGTGGAGTACGAAATCATGCTATTCACTCAGGGCAGCGGGAAACAGTTTGTCGGTGAAGGCGTATCAGAATATAAAGTCGGAGACATAGCCCTTATCGGAAGTAACGTACCTCATCTTCACCTGTGCCATACTAAACTGAATCCCACCTCTGCAAGTGGCTTGGAAGATGGATGGAGTGCAGGGGAAGCCATACAGTTCAGACCGGACATTTTTCCGGAACAGATGAAAGACATTCCTGATTATCGTTTTATCTATGATTTGTTACAGAAAAGCCAATATGGAATCCGTTTTTACGATGAAGGACTGTTTGACGCAATGTTGGAGTTGATACAGGCATTCGATTCTTCCGGATATACCTCACGTCTTATCTGCCTGTTGCGTATGCTTGAAAAACTACATGAGAGCCAGCATTTCAAATTACTTTCTGACACCGCATACAATCAAGCGAATCCTATTCCCGATGTGAAAGAACCTGTCAATAGAGTATATGCCTATCTTTATAACCATTTCAAGGAAAAAGTGACTTTAGAGGAGATAGCGAAGTTTGTCAAACAAAACCCTTCGGCGCTGTGCAGGTATTTCAAACAACGCACGGACAAAAGTATTTTCCAATGTTTAGCGGAGATACGGATTGAACACGCCTGCAAATTGCTGACTTATTCAAACATGAATATTTCGCAAATAGCCTACGAATCAGGGTACAACAGTGTCACTCATTTTATTGCTCAATTTGAAAAAATCACCAAGCGAACGCCATCTGAATATCGAATGCAGATAAAATTGTGAGGTTGCCAGTATGATGTAATCCTGCACCCATCTTTCACATGGCGACCGCTGGCGACAAGCACATCGCAATAATTTAGAATTAATGATTTTTCGAGAAGGAATAAGGCTTGTCCTCTGGAACGATACCACGCTTCCGATTCGGCTGGTCGCTCATCTCATACTCAACAAGACCTCCCTGCATTAGCTCTCCGAATGAGAGCCAGTTGCGAGTAAATCGCTTTCCATTAAACTTCGCAGAATTAATATAGCAATGAGT
>DWYO01000247.1 GCA_019118725.1 Candidatus Parabacteroides intestinavium
ATACTAGTTCTACTCCATCTTTGGTGACATTATGATAGAAAGGTGAAAAACTATATTTCATCCAATCTTTTAATGTGTACATGACGGGATTTATGCAGGCTTTCATTTTCCAGCCTAACTCTCGTAAGGGATAGGATATTTCGTCATAATCTGTAGCATCTAATTTCTGTTTGTCCAGCAAGATAAGAATATCCCAATCGGAATTTTCTCCCGCATCTCCCCGAGCTTGAGATCCAAAAAGAATGGCCTTGCCGTTCTGGGGCAGAACTTGTCTCAAAACAGTTTTTATGGATTGCAATATGGTACTGTTCTTTTTGCTCATATTATGCAGTGATTCATTTGTTTTTGCAAAGATAACGATTTTTCTTTACGTTTTTTTGTCTTGATACAAAAGAACCAAAAAATCAAGGCTGCGGCTGCTTCGCTACTCGCTCCCTGCACTTCGCTGTTCGCATCGCAAACTCGCGCTTTGCGCTCAAACAGCGATGCTTTCGGCCGCTCCGTTCCGGTCGTTCGCTTTACGCTCACCAGCCGAGGCCGCTCCTGCTTTTCCTCGCCTTCGGCATCGGGGAGTTTTTCAAGTCCTGTCGTCATGTTGACGCACCCTCTTTCGTTAGACCGGAATTTCAAAAGCTAATAATCATTTAACCCGCTAAACTTGTAACCTCTTAACCTCTTAACCCCATAGTCCCATAACCTTATAACCTAAAACGCCCTTTCCACACCACCGGATTATGGTCGCTATAAGGTAAATCGGGTGAATAGCAAGTTGTTCCTTCAAAATCTTTTGAATGGAGGATGTAGTCTATTCGCCAAAGTTTTTTCAGTTGACGGAATGTGTATTGATATCCCTTTCCGCATTCCCGGAATCCATCGGTCAGATTGCCTTTGATATGGTGATAGGCGAATGATGCCGGCGTGTCGTTGAAATCTCCGCAGACCAGGACAGGGTAGGGGGATTGTTCTATCTCATTCCGGACAAACTGCGCTTGCCGGGCTCGTAATCCGAAGTTCTTTTTCAGGGCCGAAAGCAGGTCTTTTATCGCTTTCAGGCGGTACTTCAAAGGTTTGTCGGGTGCCGTGATGATACCTCGATACTGATTGACGCTGGTGGTTTGCAGGTGATTCGAGATGACCCGGATATCCTGATTGTCTATGCGTATATCGGCTACCATCGTCAGGTTCATGGAGTTCAGGTAATAGGCCGTTTTGACTTTGCGAATCGGATAACGGCTATAAATAGTCAATGGCAGATGGTCGGTCCTGAAGCTATTTACCTGATAAGGCAGATAGCGGAACGTGTGCCGGATGCTATCCGCATTATAACAATCTGTGCCCGGAGCCTCCTGCATACAGAGAATGTCCGGTCTTAACGTTTCCAGATAGTTGGCCGCATCGTGTAAGGTATATTGCCTGTCCCAATAAAAATGGGAGGCATTATAGGTAATTACGGTCAACGGAATTCCCTTTGGTTCTGGTACCTTGCTTGCGGGAAATTGCCATACGGCCGATAGGTTACCGACTTGCAAGGAAAGGGCTATCAAGGGCAACATTATCCATTTCTTCGTCTTTATCAGGCAGGCGATTACCAGCAATAGGAGATTTGCCCCGATTACCGGCAGGAATATCAAACTGAAAAATGAAATCCAAATAGCTATCCCTCCGGAAGCGTATCGGGCTACAAATGCCAATAGGCTGACCAGAAAACCGAGAATAACCGAAACTCGAAACAACCTCTTGAGGAAGGTTTTCATTGCGAGATTTTCAGTTGATGGGCCTCTCTGACCTTATCAAACCAGATGTTCAGTCCTGTCCAGATGAGGATATCGGCTAAGAACAGCAACGTTATATCTATATAATGAATACATCCGATATTGGTTATGACAAATAATGCCGACATCAAAAGAATCAATACCATGCTTTGCCGATGGGAGAATCCCATTGTCAGGAACTTGTGGTGTATGTGATTCCGGTCCGGCTGGAATAGCGGTTTGTGATGTCGGAAACGATACAGGACCACCCGGATTACGTCCAATGCCGGAACCAATAACGGGGCAAAGGCGATAACCATATTATGGGGAGTCTGATAGGCTTCATGCTCATACATGCAGCAACTGATTGCCAGGAACGAGAGCAGGTAGCCCAACGTCAGGCTTCCGGTATCTCCCATAAATATTTTCCGGCACCGTTCCGCTTTTCCGAATACATTATAATAGAAAAACGGAATCAATACACCGACCGTGATAAATGCCAGCAATGCCAATACCCAAATCCGATTGGCGAAAAAGAAGCCTCCTAAGGTAAGGAAGGCCACCATGCACAAGCCGGAGGCCAGTCCGTCGATTCCATCTATCAGATTGATGGCGTTTGTGATAAACACGACAAACAGGAGCGTGAGCGGGATGCCTATCCACGGAGTGATGGCTTCAATACCGAATAGTCCATACAGGTCATTGATGTACAATCCGCCTAACGGGAAAAAACTGGCCACCAGGAACTGGACAAAGAACTTTTTCCGGTAACGGACTCCTATCAGATCATCGGTTATACCGATAAGATACAATAAAATCAGTCCGCAAAAGAGTAATAGAACCTGGATAAACAGACTTGGGTCTGCCATGATACCTGCATTCCCGGCCAGGAATGTGATGACAATAGCCTCGCACAAGGCGAAGCAGAAAAAGATAATCGGATAGAAGGAGATTCCTCCCAAACGGGGAATTGCTCCGACATGATCTTTCCGGCTATCCGGTATGTCAAACAGACGTTTGCGGAAGGCTATCACCAATATTTTCGGAATCAAGAAAGCGGACAGGCCGATTGCTATCACTCCAAAAAGAATAATTAGAAATGGCATAGGAAATTGTTTTTAGTTGACGAGTTAACCAGTTGACATAAGGCTTGTCAGCTTGCTTTCTTTGAGATGCAAAATTTTGCGTCTCTACAAGTTCTATTTTGCCTCTTCATGGATTTTCTGCAAAAAACATTGGGGAATGTAAGATGTCGCTACGGCACAAATCCCCTGTACGGTTACAATCAGACGCCGGTTACCTTTGATGCGACGAATATATCCCTCGGCACCTTTGAACGGACCGTCAATCACCCGTACCGGTTCACCTACATAAAATTCCGTCCGGTCATCCCCCAGATACTCCAATCCCTTTTCTCCGGATGAGGTGACGAGGATGAAGATATTCATCTCCCGTTCGGAGATAACCGAAGGCAACCGTTTTAGTCCTACTTTTTGTGTATATAAAAGGATATGACCATTCAACTGTTTTTGCAACTCCAAAGCACATTTTTC
>DWYO01000248.1 GCA_019118725.1 Candidatus Parabacteroides intestinavium
GCGTTATTTTCGGAATTCGGGCTAAGTCATTTACTCCAGTAAACTCCTGTCGCCCTCATCCTCAATGCCTTGCATTTTGCTAATTCTTACACACCTTAATGGGGCTGCATCAAAACATTCATTTTGACACAGCCCCTTTTCTCGTTTTTCGCTAAACTTTTCTATAAGAAATTACGGATGCACGTTAGTCATTTCGATTTCCAACGTTCCTCCTTTCGCCAAATCCGCATGGGTAAAGAACGGAGAATCCAAGGCTTTACCATTCAGCTTGACGGCTTTTACATATTTATTTTCAGGCGAATTGTTCTTGGCTATAATCTGGAATGTTCCACCGGCCACTTGCAATTTGGCTTCGTCCACCATCGGCCGGCCGATAGCATAGACCGGAATACCGGGGCAAACCTGGTAAAATCCCAAAGCGCTCAGTACATACCAAGCCGACATCTGCCCACAATCCTCATTCCCGATGATACCATCCGGCTGATTGGTGTAAAAATTACGCATGATGAAGTCCAAACGCTCTTGGCCTTTCCACGGAGAATCTGTCCAGTTATAGAGGTAAGCCATGTGATGACTCGGTTCATTGCCGTGGGCATATTGTCCGATAAGTCCTGTAATATCTCCGGAAGCCTCTGCGCCATCTATCTGTGACGAAGTAGTGAACAAGGTATCCAAACGCGCTTCCAATTCCTGTTTTCCACCGATTTCAGCTATAAAGTTATCCATGTCATGAGGCACAAAAAAGCTCCACTGGAAAGCATTTCCTTCCGTATAATCACTCTTCATGTGCGATGAATAACGCGGATTGAACGGCGTGCGGAAAGAGCCGTCTCCCATAACGGGGCGCATCAGCTTGGTTTCCGGATCCAAATAACGCTTGTAATAGGCCGCTTTCTTTATATATTCATCAGCCAAAGCTTCGTTTCCGGCCTTTTTCGCCAATTGCGCGACACACCAATCTTCATAAGCCATTTCAACGCCCCAGGAAACAGACTCCGGAATGGAGTCGGCCGGGACATATCCATATTTGTCCTTATAATAGATATGCCGTGTAATCAAATCCAGCTCACGCGTTCCCTTAAACTTCTCCGCCAGATCTTCCCGATAAACCGAAGAGCGGGCACCGGCCTCCGCCCACAGGTTCAGGTCTCCCTTATCCAGATCCTTGCAAGCCAAATCAGCCAAGACAGCCACGGCAGGATACCCCACCATACACCCTGTGTAGCTTGACGCCAACGGCCATTTGGGCAAGATGCTTCCTTCCACATAGCCCTGTACCAACGATTCCCCCATCTTCGCGGCAAGCTCCGGATTGATGATAGTCATCAACGGATGCAAAGCACGGAATGTATCCCACAACGAGAATGCGGTATAGTTAGTAAAACCATGAGGAGCTGTATGTATCTTCTTGTCCATACCTAAATAACGGCCATCCACATCCTGATAAGCGAATGGAGCGATCTGGGTATGGTATAAAGCCGTATAAAAGTTTTTCCGTATAACCGGATCATTGGTCTGAATTTGAATCTTATTCAACGCCAGATTCCAGCAATCAGCCGATTCTTGTCTGACTTTATCAAAATCCCAGCCCGGCAATTCGGCCTCCATATTTTTCTCCGCGCCTTCTGTATCTACCGGTGACAAAGCGACTTTAACCAGCAACGGTTCGGCAGACTCCTTAAACTTATAATGGAATTTCAAATCCTTGTCTGTATGAAGACGTAGAAACAAAGAATCGCTACGCTGTTCGCCATCGATATACTGGTACACCTTTTCAATCTTTTCCGAGAAGACGATCCGGTAAGAGACCGCATGAAAATGCGCCCATCCTTGTGTACGGAACGTACCCTCGACAGTAGAATCATTGACAAACAGATAATCATTATCCACCAATTTATGTCCCCAGTCGGGTTGCAAAATATGACCTAAATCCAGCATGACCCGACGTTCCTTCGGATTGTCGTACGTATAACGGTGAAAACCTACCCGGTCGGTAGAAGTCAGTTCCACATTCACGCCGAAATTATCCAGCCGGACCGTATAATAGCCGGGAACAGCCTTTTCCGTCTCTTTCCGGAAGGTCGCTATCGGTTTGATAGAATCTTCCCCGCAATAAGGCAGAAGAGAGACATCGCCCAAATCACCGATACCTGTTCCTGAAAGGTGCGTATGGCTAAATCCGTAAATTGTCCGGTCATCATAATGATACCCACTGCTGGCATCCCATCCCATGATATGCGTATCCGGACTGAGCTGTACCATAGCGTATGGCCGTGTGGCTCCGGGGAATGTATGACCATGAAATCCGGTACCGATAAACGGATCGACATATTGGATTTCATTTTCTAACGTTGGCGTTGCCGGTTGTTGCTTACAGCTTGTCGATAGGCATAGCAGCGCAGCCGGAAGTAATAAGTAATGCTTTTTCACCGTATGATTATGTTTTAATGTTTAGTAATGTGGCGAAATTACGCAAATTATTTGGTCTCGCCAAGAATTATTAACTTTGTGCCCGAATTTTTTAAACGAATAGCGATGTTTATAGTTATCAGTATCATGTTTGCCGGCATTGCAGTCGGATATCTTTTGAAACGTGTCTCTTTATTGCAAAAATTGGGACATTCTATAACCTATACCATTTATGCCTTGTTATTTCTTTTAGGCACATCCGTCGGATCCAACCCGCAGATTATCGGAAATTTACAGACCTTGGGATTGCAAGCCCTGCTGTTTGCCATAGCAGCTACACTGGGAAGCGTACTGATGGCATGGGTAGTCTATCGGTTCTTTATGCGGAGAGGAGGCCGTGCAGCATGACAGGAAGTTTGATCGTTGTCGGTTTTTTCGTACTGGGTTGCATTTTAGGTTGGACCGGATATCTTCCGACTTGGATAACGGCCTCTGATTTATCTACGTATGTACTTTATTTACTGATGTTTCAAGTCGGGATGAACATTGGGAGCGACAAGAAATTGAAAGATATACTGCACAGCATACGCCCGCAATTGCTCCTCGTACCTTTGGCGACCCTATCAGGGACCCTGTTATTCTCCGCCTTGATCAGTCTTGTAATCAGCCATTGGAGCCTGTTCGATTGCCTGGCGGTAGGCAGCGGATTTGCCTATTATTCTTTATCTTCTATCCTGATAACCCAACTGAAAGAGCCCAGTATCGGTATGCAGGCAGCCGCCGAGTTAGGCACCATCGCCTTAATGGCCAATATCATACGGGAAATATTCGCGCTTCTTGGAGCACCGTTATTCGCTAAGTATTTCGGCAAGCTGGCCCCCATTTGCGCCGGAGGAGCCACCACCATGGATACAACTCTTCCTATCATAACCCGTACCTGCGGGAATGACTGGGTGTTTGTCTCTATTTTACACGGCATCCTGGTAGATTTGAGCGTTCCCTTTTTGGTGGCATTTTTTTGCGGGAAATAAGGGCGCTTTACAACGCCCTTCCCTTATACACCGATGATGCACTGCTGGGATAGAGAGTCCCGGTAAAAGAGACCCGGTTTCCGCTGAAGTTCGGACTTACCGTAGCCGTACACTTGGCCGAGCCGTTAACCATACGGATCGTAACAGATGCTGATATTCCTACACCTTGCACCATCATCTGGAAGTTCACGTTCCCTTTCTTGTCGGTTTTCAACGAAATATTGGAGGGAGTACCCTCTACCGTAATACCACCGATTCCGTTCGGACCTGAGAATGCTCCGTTGAAAGCTAATTGTACGGTAGCTTTCCCATCTATCAAGGAAACGAAATTGGTACTTGGCGTTACATACGCCCAATTACCCCGCTTAAACTCAACTCTATCGGCTTCCAATACAAAATCTTGAGCCTCCAAGGCAGCTTTTGCCTCTTCAAATAAAGCCTTTTCTTCGGCTTCAGCAGCTGCTTTTTCAGCCTCTTTAGCCTTTTGCCTTGCCTCTTTAGCCGCTTGTCTGGCGGCTTTGGCATCTTCTCTGGAATTTACTTCCTGCGCTGAGATTGTCCCTACTCCAACAAGTAAGGCAGCAATCAATAAAAAAAACAATCTTTTCATCTTAATCTTAAATTAACACCACTATTAATACAATTGTAAGACGTAAATTGTTCTGGCAAAGCTGTATTCTTTTCACATAATTAACTATATACCACCGATACGAGACAATAAATACAAGTTTTTTCAAAAGGATTCATCTCTTATCAACTCCTATAAAAATACCGCGGTTCCCGCTCGCGCTCCTGAATCAGTCCGTTCCGGTAAGCAAAGAGCAAGTTCTCCAAGTCCTGAATCTGTTGTTGCAACTCCGTTCCTTTATCGGTATCCTTTACCATTTGCCGATGCGCACTCAATTCCACCACAATGGTGGTCGACCGGATATCCAATCCTTCCTCAATCGCTTTTGCGGTAGATTGGAAAGGCTCATGCTGTACCAATTGGAATCCGCGAGAATGATAGACCAACGTATAGCCCGCAATTCCGGTTTCCGAATGATAGGCTTTCGAGAATCCCCCATCAATCACCAGAAGCTTTCCGTTCGCTTTAATGGGATTCTCCCCTTTGATGGAACGTACCGGCACATGTCCGTTTACGATATGACGATGCTCGCCTTTGACTTCAAATTCATCCAAAAGCATATCGCATATCGCCTCTTCCTCGCGAAGCGCATAATAAGCCCCTTTCTCCTCTTTGTGCGTTTCCTTGTCTTCGATAAAGCAACGCTCGAAAGTGGCCATCCGGCTCTTATCAAAGAGAGGCGAATCTTTTCCACACCACAGATACCAGATATAGTCCATGGCAAATTGCTTCTCATCCGTATCTTCCGTATCAAAATAAGCGGTACGCACCAATTGGTCCACCCGGTCCATCAAAGCTTTTCCTTTGAAATATACCCCGTTCACCTTGACCTCTTTCAGCGTTCCATCGGCATTGAGCGGAACAGAGGCGTGGAAGAGCAGGTTGGAATTGCACACTTTGTACAAACTCCCGTGCCGGAACAGACAACGCATGTGCTTGCGCAACTTCTCGCTCCCTTCGAACGAACGGCTGATGCGTCGCACCATATCCTCCTCATCAAGAGAGAGACGGTAAGGGTCTTTCGTATCGAGCGTCGGCCAGTTCTTGTCTTTCAACTCATACACCTTATTTCCCAAACGGATTGTTCCCTTTTCCAGATTGATATGGTGCAAAAGAAGGCGATCGTCCATCTCGAACTCCGGTCTCCGGCGGATAATATCACCTTCCAGCTTGTATTGTACGACCGAAATGGCCTTGTTCATCTGAGCGATCAAACGTACCGTTTTTTCGTCAAACATATTCTCGTTCGAATTCAGGTTAGGAATGAACAGCTCACACGGGTCATCGGCGTATGTTTCCATCGCAAAACGGGCCAACGGGAGCAGATTGATGCCATAGCCATCCTCCAAGGTCGCTAAATTCCCATACCGAAGGCACATACGGATTACGTTCGTCATACTGGCCAAATTACCGGAGGCCGCACCCATCCACAAAATGTCATGGTTTCCCCATTGGATATCTACATTATGATAATCACAAAGCGTGTCCATGATAATGTGCGCTCCCGGTCCGCGGTCGTATATATCCCCGATGATATGGAGTTGGTCGATAGTCAATCGTTGGATCAGATTACATATCGCGATGATAAAATCGTCCGCTCGTCCGGTCGAAATGATCGTATGAATGATTTGGTCCACATACGCGGATTTGTTCGGTTCGACCGATGATTCATGCAAAAGTTCCTGAATGATATAGGAAAACTCGCGCGGCAAAGCCTTGCGTACCTTTGAACGGGTATATTTGGACGAGACATTCCGGCATACCTTGACCAATTGGTTCAGGGTAATCATATACCAGTCATCCAGATCCTTTTCGACCGACTTGACCAGGACCAGCTTCTCTTCCGGATAGTAAATCAAGGTACACAACTCCTTTTTCTCAGAGTCGCGCATCGTATTACTGAAAATCTCCCCAACTTTCCGTTTAATCGATCCGGACGCGTTCCGCAACACATGGTTAAACGCCTGGTATTCGCCATGCAAATCGGAAAGAAAATGCTCCGTTCCCTTCGGAAGATTTAATATCGCCTCCAAATTGATGATCTCGGTACTTGCGTCCGCAATAGTCGGAAAACTTCGTGCGAGCAATTGCAGATAACGCAAATCGTCAATCACCGCCTTTTCCTTTGTTATATCCTTTGTCATATATTTCTACCTTATATATTTAAACATCTCCGAATAAATCCCAATCCATATCCGAACAATTGCGTAAACGCCGCCACGACCGAGAGCGCACCGATGTATATGCTCCCCCCGTTCCGGGAAGTCGCATCCACAAACAGAAGCAGGATATAAAGCAGGAGCAAACTATACAACACCGGCGACCATACCCCTGCTACGCAGATACTGAAAACAAACAGGACGAACAACGAAGGGAGGCAATGCACCACTTTCAAGGTATCGGGATATTTCTTCCACAATACGATACGCGCCTCACCCGAATGCTCCACCTGTCGAAAAAACTGGCCGAAGCTGGTCCTCCGCTTGTGATAAACGTAAGCTTCGGGGAAAAGCCGTGTCCGGCAACCGGCAAGAAAAAGGCGGGTGCTGAAATCGATATCCTCGCCATAACGCATCGAGGTGTCGAAGCCGTTCAGGCGCATGAATACATCACGCCTCACACCCATATTGAAACTCCGCGGATAGAACTTGTCCAGCTTCTTCTTTCCCCCGCGTATTCCTCCGGTCGTAAAAAACGAAGTCATGGAATAACTGATGGCTTTCTGGATAGGCGTAAACGAGGGATGCGCCCGGTCCGGTCCGCCAAAAGCATCCGCAGGTTCACGCTCCAGCTCCTTTTCTATGGACTCCAAGTAGGTCTCAGGCAAAATACAATCCGAATCCACGATCAGCAGGTAATCCCCTTTGCTATGCGCGGCTCCGTAATTCCGCGCGCCGCTTGGCCCGCCATTCGGAATCACGAAATAACGGATATCCATCTGCCCGGCATAACGCTCGACCACCTCCTTGCAAGGCTTGGCCGAACCATCCTCCACCACCAGGACTTCAAAGTTCGGAATCGTTTGTGCCGCCAGGCTATACAACAGGTCATCCACTTCGTCCGGACGATTATAGACCGGTATGATTATCGAATAGTAACGTTGACTTTCCATATCCATAAGTATTTAGAAGCTGTTTTGAATTTCTTCGGAAAACAACTTACGTCGATGGACAAAGATACGCATTTTTCCAATTTATTGAAATTTGTAATCCGTATTTCAAAGAACTTCCTTATATTTGTTCTTGACTTATAAATAGAAACAGGAGGAAAAATTATGTTATTGACTACAACAAACACGCTGGAAGGAAAGCGTATCGTGACTTATTACGGCATCGTCTCGGGCGAGACTATTATCGGAGCCAATATATTCAAGGACTTTTTTGCCGGTATCCGTGATATCATCGGCGGACGTTCCGGTTCGTATGAGAAAGTATTGCGCGAGGCGAAAGACATCGCCCTGAAAGAAATGTCTGAACAAGCCGAAAGAATGGGAGCCAATGCGGTGATTGCCATCGACTTGGACTACGAATCGGTAGGCGATACAGGAAGTATGTTAATGGTTACAGCCTCCGGTACGGCGGTAAGATACGAATAAATGAAAGAAGCTGTTTTGGAATTTCTTCCCTAAAATTCCGAAGAAATTCAAAACAGCTTCTAAAAAAAATTGAAATTTTAAATCCAAACTTTGTGAAACGATGAAAAAGCAAACTTCAACTTTCAACTAATTTCAACAAACCATCCTACCGGTTTACTTTCTGATACCTAATTCTTTGATGATGGCACGATAACGTTCAATATCTACCCGAATCAGATAATCCAGCAAACGGCGGCGCTTACCAACCAGCATCTTCAAGGCTCTTTCCGTAGAATAATCTTTGTGATTCTTTTTCAAGTGCTCTGTCAAATGACTGATACGATACGTAAACAACGCAATCTGGCTTTCAGCTGAACCTGTGTTAGTAGCCGACTTACCATACTTTTCGAAAATTTCTTTTTTCTTTTCTGAATCCAAATACATGATCCTAATACTTTATAATAAATTAATACTATGTTATTTAAGCGAGTGCAAAGGTAGACAATCTTCGAAAGATAAACAAATTATTTAGCGGAAAATATTTTACGGCTGTAGATCTTTGTTCCTATTTTTATGTCCTTTTTGCCTTGTTTTGTCCTTTTTACCGGCTTATTCCCTCTTTCCAGATTCTCTTTACCGGCTGGATGAAGCGTTCGATCAGCCTCAGGTCGTCGGTGATGATATCGGCGGTTGTCGGCATCTCCTGCAGGACAGGCAGCGTATGGCCGCTTCTCCGGCACATCCTCCTTCAGCTGCCGCAGCGTGATCCGCACGCCCGATGTCCGGAACCCGATGACGGTGTGTCATAATTGCAAACTGCTGCGTTATTTTCGGAATTCGGGCTAAGTCATTTACTCCAGTAAACTCCTGTCGCCCTCATCCTCAATGCCTTGCATTTTGCTAATTCAGACACACCTTACTGGGGTTGCATCAAAACATTCATTTTGACACAGCCCCATCGACACCCCTTCCCGCGTGATGAACGCCTTGTCGCGCAGCGTTTCCAGCGAATAACGCCGCCCGTAGTATCTGGCAATCATCCGCAAACAGGTCGGACCGCAGTCCATACTATCCAACTGGGTGTAATGGGGAAACCGGTCTGTTGTCATTTTTTCGTGTAATCCCAAAGGTCATTCTTTTTTGAGGATGTTTTCTACTTCTTGCACTGGCAATCCGGTGGCTTGAACGATCTGTTCCACCGACAATCCCAAAGCTTGCAGATTGCGAGCGGTTTGCAGCAAGGCTTCTCTTTGCCCTTCTTTACGTCCTTCTTTTAATCCTTCCGCTCTACCTTCCGCTTTGCCTTCTGCTCTACCTTCCATGCGCCCCTCTTCCCTTTCTGTAATAATATTGTCTTTCAGTATCACGATATTGTCCAAATGGCGGTAATAGGCCGAACGCTCATCCGGCGACATCTGGGTTATCCGCAACATCTCACGGGCCTGCTCCAGACCCGG
>DWYO01000249.1 GCA_019118725.1 Candidatus Parabacteroides intestinavium
GCGGAACGCTATCCGCTGCGGAATCACTGCAAAGGTAAGGAGGAAAAATGAATATGCAAGAGAAAACCGATAATTTTTTCCAAATCTATGGGTTTTCTATACAAAAGGGGCAGGTTTACAGGTCAAAACCTATATCTTTCTTCAATACAAAGAACACGAAGGGCACAAAGAATATAGCTACTCCTTTGTGCCCTTTGCGTATCTCATATTATATGCAATACTATAATTGCTGTATTTCTGCTTCAGATAGACCGGTTGCTTGGACAATCACATCCATCGAAACGCCCAGCTGCTTCAAGTTCCGTGCTGTTTCTATCTTCCCTTCAGTCTTACCTTTCTCCATACCTTTTTCCATCCCTTTTTCCATACCTTCTTGTATTGCTGCCTCCATGGTGTTATGATAATCCCAATAATTCATCAGGGCACGTTGATAAGCCTCGTGTTCTTTCTGGCTCAAAGAAGCCACATCGGCCACTTCCAGCAACTTATCCCATACCGCTCGTTTTGCTTTGAAAGGCATTCGCTTTAATATTCTCATATTCTTGATCAGGTATAACCAACGTTCAAAATCATTTTCACATTCATCCGCTTCTTTGGTGAATCGAGGCATCTCCACATAGAATACACAAAGATAATTCCAAGAACTTATCTTGCACAAATAATCTAATCATAACACGCTCTTTGCAAAGCTACGGGCGTTCTTTCTTCTTTGCCGTAGAAAGCATTCCACATGCCGCAAATATATCTTCCCCTCGTGAAGCTCGGATGGTACAGATAACGCCCCGCTCGTTCAAGATATCCCGGAAAGCTTCCATCTTGCTGATGTCGGATGTTTGCAAAGGGACGTTCGGGATAGCATGAAAACGGATCAGGTTCACCCGACAAGGGATATCTTTCAACAATCCGGCTAAAGCCTTCGCATGGCGTGGCGAATCATTCAACCCTTTAAACACGATATATTCGAACGAAACCCGCCGTTGGTGGGTAAAATCATACCGCCGTATCAAATCCAAAACGCCAAGCATCGGGAACGCTTTTTCAACAGGCATCAGAGAAAGCCGCTCGTCCGGGAAAGGCGAATGAAGGCTTACCGCCAAATGGCAATCGCTCTCATCCAAGAACCGTTTCAGCCCTTTGGCACCGATGGTCGATACCGTAATACGCTTCGGACTCCAGGCATAACCGTAGGGAGCCGTCAATATTTCAAGCACGTTAAACAGTTCATCAGTATTATCCAAAGGCTCGCCCATTCCCATAAAGACCAGATTGGTCAATTCGTCATGCTCCGGCAGAGCCTGTATCTGATTCAGAATCTCATTAGCGGAAAGATTCTTGGTAAATCCCTGCTTACCGGTCATGCAAAAAAGACAATTCATTTTACATCCGACTTGAGAAGAGACACATAGCGTAGCCCGATCATCAGTTGGAATATAAACCGATTCCACAAAGTTTCCCTCTCCGGTCGGATAGAGATACTTGATAGTCCCGTCTACCGACTTCTGGAAATCGACCGGAGCAACCATCCCGATCTCATATTTCTCGGATAATACGCGTCGTTTGGCGGCCGCAATATTGGTCATCTCCTCTATTGTCTTGATTTTTTTCTTGTAAAGCCAGTCTGCCATCTGCTTGGCGGCATAAGCGGGCATTCCGATTTCGGAAGCCACACCTTTCAACTCGGCCAATGTCATGCCCAAAAGAGGTATCTTGTCGCTCATTCCTGTTATTCCTTTCTTCTTTGATAAGTTATTGTTTTCCGGCACGTTGCTTCAATACCGTCTCGATGACCTGCTTCAGCTCGGCCTCATCACTTTTCGGACAAACCAACAAGACATCCTGCGTATCAGCCACGACATAATCGTTCAGTCCCGCCAGCACCAAGAGTTTGTCCGGATGGTCCTCTTTTACCAATGTGTTATGCGTATCAAAGTAAAGCGCGTCTCCGCCTATCCGTGCGTTCGAGTCGGCATCTTTATCCAAATGATCATAAAGAGACCCCCACGTTCCGATGTCGCTCCAACCAAAATCCCCGTCTATTACTGCCACATTATCCGCCTGCTCCATAACGGCATAATCAATCGAGATACTCCGACTCTGCTCGTAAGTGAGATTCACCGCATCCCCTTCCGCTTCTGTCCCATAAGGAAGAGACCGGAATGCTTCAGCTATATCCGGGACATATTGCTCCAAGGCGGAACAAATAGAACGTACCGCCCAGACAAACATACCGGAATTCCAGACATATTCGCCCGAATTCAAGAAAGATACCGCCGTTTTCAAATCCGGCTTTTCCTTGAATGCCTGTACAGGAACAATCTCATTCCGGAGCTTCGCCTTTTGGATATATCCATATCCGGTAGCGGGATAGGTCGGTTTGATGCCTACCGTCACCAATTCCGGATGTTGCTCCGCATACCCCACCGCCTTTTTCATCACCTCCACAAATTCGGTTTCCTGATGGATATAATGGTCGGATGGCGTAACAATCATCACTGCATCCGGATCTTGTGCGGCAATCCGAAACGAGGCATACGCCACACAAGGCGCGGTATTCCGCCGGCAAGGTTCCGTCAGAATCTGGTTGTCCGTCAACATCGGGAGCTGCTCTTTTACCAGCTCCTTATACGTTTCCCCCGTTACCACCAGGAAGTTCTCTGATGGGATAAAACGGGCAAAGCGCTCGTATGTCATCTGAATAAATGTCTTTCCGATTCCCAAGGCATCAATGAACTGCTTCGGTTTTGCCGAACGGCTCAAAGGCCAGAAGCGCGACCCCACTCCACCAGCCATAATAACGCAATAATAATGAGAAGCCATAGCTATTTCTTTTTTATTCCAATTCTATTTTATAAAAAGCCTCCTATTTTTTATCCGGTTTCACGGGATGAAACTCGAATTTCTCCCCATGAAACTTTTATTTCATGCCTTGAAACTCTTAGTGAGTCAGGTACCATGCATACAAACGCTGCACCCCTTCCTCAATTTCCACCTGATGGTGCCAGCCCAAAGCGTGCAATTTCGTCACATCAGTCAGCTTTCGCATCGTTCCATCCGGCTTGGAGGCATCAAAACAGATTTCCCCCTCAAAGCCAACCGTCTGCTTGATCAGAGAAGCCAGTCCGGCTATCGTAATTTCTTTCCCGGTACCGATGTTGATATGGCAATTCCAGATCTCTCTCGTCCCTTGCGGATAGGTATCCTTAAAATCAACCTGTTCCATAATAAAGACCGTGGCATCGGCCATCTCTTCACTCCAAAGGAACTCACGCAGGGGGCGTCCTGTACCCCATAGTTCTACCCGGTCAGGATAAATGCCATAGCAGGACAAGATTTGTTGGATTTCGGATTCCGGAGCAGCCCCGTCAACCTGATTTACCGGCCGGCGGCTCAAATCCCGGCGGACAGCCTCCCAGTCTCCCGTATGCAAACACTTCGCCAAATAAATCTTACGCAACATAGCCGGAAGAACATGGCTATTCTCCAAATGAAAATTATCATTCGGTCCATACAGGTTGGTAGGCATTACGGCAATATAATTCGTTCCGTATTGCAGATTGAAACTCTCACAGAGCTTCAATCCCGCTATTTTAGCGATAGCATACGGTTCGTTGGTATATTCCAAAGGCGAGGTCAGAAGCGATTCCTCCTTGATGGGCTGCTCCGCCTCACGCGGATAGATGCAGGTACTTCCTAAGAATACCAGCTTCTTCACATCGTGCCGGAAACTTTCGCCAATGACATTTTGCTGAATCTGAAGATTCTGATAAATAAAGTCGGCCCGGTACAAACTATTGGCCATAATGCCGCCCACATGAGCAGCCGCCAAGATGACATATTCCGGCCGCTCTTCATCAAAGAAACGCCGGACCGCCACCCCATCCAGCAGATCCAATTCCTGATGCGTCCGGCCTATCAGATTCGTATATCCCTTTTCCTGCAGGTTTTTCCAGATAGCCGAACCGACCAGTCCCCGATGGCCCGCTACGTATATTTTCGCCTCCTTATTCATGTTCTTCTTTCTCTATTTGGGACTTCAGATAGAGTTTGCGCACAAACTTCATGTCATGCTGAACCATAATCTTGACCAAATCCTCGAAAGAGGTTTTGCGCGGATTCCAGCCCAATACCGTCTTGGCCTTTGTCGGGTCTCCTAAAAGCTGTTCTACCTCGGCCGGCCGGAAATACTTCGGATCGACCTCAACCAACACCTTGCCACTGGCCATATCGATGCCTTTTTCCTCAACACCGGTCCCTTCCCAGCGCAATTCGATGCCGACCTCATGAAACGCCAACGTGCAGAACTCCCGGACCGAATGGTATTCACCCGTAGCGATGACAAAATCCTCCGGAGTCTCGTGCTGAAGGATCAGCCACATACACTCCACATAATCTTTCGCATATCCCCAGTCACGGAGCGCGTTCAGATTTCCCAGATAAAGTTTATCCTGATGTCCCTGTTTGATACGGGCAGCCGCTAAAGTTATCTTCCGGGTAACAAAAGTCTCGCCTCTCCGTTCCGACTCATGATTGAATAAAATACCATTTACGGCAAACATCCCGTAGCTCTCCCGGTAATTTTTAGTAATCCAGAATCCATATTGCTTGGCAACTCCGTAGGGAGAACGCGGATAGAACGGTGTGGTCTCCTTTTGCGGAACCTCCTGTACCAGACCGAATAATTCCGAAGTAGACGCCTGATAAATCTTCGTCCGCTTCTCATACCCTAAAAGGCGCACGGCTTCTAAAAGGCGAAGTGTCCCGATAGCATCAGCTTCTGCTGTATACTCCGGAACATCAAAACTGACCTTGACATGGCTTTGTGCCGCCAGATTGTAGATTTCATCGGGTTTTACCTCACGGATAATGCGAACCAACGAACTGGAGTCGGTCATATCCCCCCAATGCAGATTGACCAATCGTTTATTTTTCATGTCGCGCACCCATTCATCCAAGTAAAGATGCTCAATCCGTCCGGTGTTAAAAGAGGAAGACCGGCGCATAATGCCATGTACTTCATACCCTTTCTCTATCAAGAACTCGGCCAAGAACGAGCCATCTTGTCCCGTTATGCCGGTAATCAATGCTACTTTTGCCATATATACTTAGTTTTTGAGTTTACAGGTTTTTTAGTATCAAAGTCAACTTACAAAACGACAAACCCTCATTTACGTCACAAAGATAGAGAATTAATTTATTAAACACATCTTCATCCCTTGTAATTAATCCAGCGGAGAATCTCCATTACTCCAGGCTTCTTTCCATACATCAGGATGCCAACACGATAAATCTTGCCTGAAACCCACACACAAGCGATAGCCGTACCAAACAACAACACAAGGGAAAGAAGGTTTTCCCATACCGGAATATCAAACGGCAAACGGACCATCATGACTATCGGTGAGGTAAGCGGAATCAGCGAGCACCAGAACGCCAACGGGCCGTCCGGGTTCTCCACACTATAGATACCTGCATAAAGCGCAAAGACCATAAGAATCATCATGGGAGACATGAACTGAGACGAATCTTCCTGCTGATCTACCGCACTTCCTATTGCGGCGAATAGTGAGGCATACATCAGATAACCACCGATAAAGTAGAGAACAAAGTTAATGCTTAGCTGAGTAATTTGGATGGAATTCAAAATCTCCTGTAATTTAAGAGCCGTCGGATTACCTACACCGGCCGGCAGAGCTGCCGGATTCATCTGGCTTGCCGCAACCATATCCGCGGTTTGTGCCGGGTCTCCGCCCAACAAGAACATAGCCCCCATCAGTAAGACTGTAGTCAGAATAGCCCAAAGGAAAACTTGCGTCAATCCAACCATTCCGATCCCTATGATTTTCCCCATCATCAGATCAAAAGGACGGACAGACGACACCATCACTTCCATGATACGGTTCGTCTTCTCTTCCATCACACCCTGCATGACCATGGCGCCATAAATCATAATGAACATATAGATAAGAAACGTCAGGACAAAACCGGCAATAGAGGCCACTTCGGCAGAAGTCGTGTTGGCCGATCCATCTTCTTCCCACTTGATGGTCTGCAAATCACAAGACACTTTGCTCTCTTCGATAATGTTTTTCAGATTCGGAATATTAAATGACGCCAACTTCTCATCTCTCAGCATCTCGTTCAATTGGCTTGCCACCTTGTCTTTGATACTCATCGGTATCTGCTTCTGCGAGTAAAGGACTGCGGCTTTCGGATTCTGAAGCAGGTCTCCGGTTATCGACAAAAAGGCGTATATCTCTTTATCCGGATCGTTTCGGTAGGATTCCATGTCACCATCAGCCGACACAAACTCTATTTCTTCCGTATTCTGAAGCAACGGGGCATATTTCCCGACCGAATCCAATACAGCAATCTTCTTGACTTCATCTCCTTTGATGGAAGACAGCCAAAGCGGAACGAAAACCAATGCCGCGAACAATACGGGCGTCAGAAACGTAAGGAGCAGGAACGATTTTTTGCTCACACGTTGTACATATTCTCTTTTTATGATTAATCCGATTTTACTCATCTTTTATTCTGCATTAGTGGGGTTATTAGATACTACTTGAATAAATATATCGTGCATAGAAGGCACCTCTTCCGAAAAGGAAAGAATCTCGCCCCGGCCACACAGCTCACGGAGCAAATCCGAATTGCTTGCCTCGGGACGCTTCTTGATACATATATTATAAATATGTCCGTCATCCTGCACACGGCTCAGTTCCGAACAAAGCGGGCCATCCAGCGGAGGGATATTGCCATCCGGTGTCTGAATCCGGATATGATAACGGTGGGTCTTGAATTGATTGCGCACTTCGTGCACCGAACCTTTCAGCACCACGTGCGAATGGTTAATCAGAGCTATATGATCACAAATCTCCTCTACCGATGCCATATTATGCGTAGAGAAGATAATCGTATGTCCTTTCTCCTTCAGTTCCAAGATTTCCTGCTTCAAACGATCTGCATTAACGGGGTCAAAGCCACTGAACGGTTCATCCAGTATCAAAAGCTTGGGAGCATGAATCACCGTAATAACAAATTGTACTTTCTGTTGCATACCTTTCGAAAGTTCTTCCAGTTTCTTATTCCACCAAGGCATGATGTCAAACTTCTCGAACCAATATTGCAGCCGCTGGCGTGCCTCTTTATAAGATAACCCTTTCAATTGAGCCAGGTAGATAGCCTGTTCTCCGACTTTCATCTTTTTGTACAGGCCACGTTCTTCAGGCAGGTAACCAATCTGATAAATATCTTCCGGACGAGAGGGATGTCCGTCAAAAAACACCTCTCCACTATCCGGCGCCGTAATCCGGTTGATAATACGTATCAAGGTTGTCTTCCCGGCGCCATTAGGCCCCAACAACCCGAATATTTTACCTTCAGGTACTTGTACACTGACCTTGTCTAATGCCAAATGGCTAGCATACTGCTTCACTACATCTTGTGTCTCTAATAAATATTCCATATAATCAGTTTTACATTTTCAATACAATACGTTCACCCAACTCTTTGGAAAGAACCTTCTTGATTTCATTCAGCCGGGTAATTTCCTCCATGATTTGCGTCATCTGCCCGATAGCATCTGGCGGAACCTGTTTGAGCGTTTCCTGCTTTTCACGTATCTGATGCAAGATATAAGCCTCTTTCAAGGCGAACAAATCACGGATAACCAACTGCTCCAAACGGTCTTCTTCCCGTTCCACTTCCTGGTATTTGGAATGGTATTTACTGAGCTGATATTTCTCGCTTATCAGATTTGCCGAAATTCGGCTGACATCCGGATCCGGATGTGCCAAGAAATAGCGGTGAGCGACAAACCCATCCTCACAACAATGGTCTGCCGCCTCATCCAACATCTGCTTGAATATCGGCGTATAAAAGGTAAGTCCGTCATTTCCCAACTCAGAACGGATGTATTCGGCCACGCGAATCACCACCTGCTCATTCGTTTGTTCATCCGTATAATCATACAAAACCTGCTCCCCATAGCGCACCACATACCGTAATAACGCTATTTCAAACTGCTCATAAGGAGAACGTTTGGAAACAATCGGCCTATCCGGTCGGACAGTCGGCTGCTCTGCCGGAACACCTTCCTGTACCTCCTCTTTCTTTTCAACCGGGGAAAGCTCCGCGTTTTTTTCGGCCTGAGAAACCGTTTGGGAAATCTCCGTTATCTGTTGGCGTTGTTGCTTATTCTGCTCATAACGAGCCAAACGAATTTTATTCACCTCATTCAAGACCACCTGTTCGTCTATCTCCATCTTCGCACTGCATTCACGAATGTAGATAGTTCGTGTAATATTGTCCGGAACAATCGCTATAGTCCGGATAATATCTCCAATCAGGGCAGCCCGTTTTACCGGATCATTACCGGCTTCTTCCAAAAGCAGCTTGGTCTTAAACCGGACAAAATCGGTCTCATTCTGTTTGATAAACTCGGCGAACTCACTTGCGCTATGCGAGCGGGCAAATGAATCCGGATCTTCCCCATCCGGCAACAATACCACCTTGACATTCATGCCCTCCTCCAACAAAAGATCTATTCCACGTATAGCTGCCTTAATGCCTGCCGCGTCACCATCGTACAAGACGGTTATATTATCGGTAAAACGATGAATCAGGCGAATCTGCCCATGAGTCAAAGCGGTCCCGGACGAAGCAACAACATTCTCTACCCCCGACTGATGCATAGAGATGACATCCGTATAACCTTCAACCAGAAAACATCTGTCAGCTTTGACAATAGCCTGTTTTGCGAAATAAATGCCATACAGCTCATTGCTCTTATGGTAAATCTCGCTTTCCGGAGAATTGACATATTTAGCCGTCTTTTCCTCCTTTTTCAGGATACGCCCTCCGAAAGCAACGACCTTTCCGCTTAAGGTATGTACCGGAAAGATAACTCTTCCCCGGAAACGGTCGTTAACCCGTCCATCCTCATAAGCAATGATCAATCCGGTCTTTTCCAAATACTCTTTCTTGTAACCGCTTTTCAAAGCTGCTTGATAGAGAGCATCACGCTGTTCAAGGCTATACCCCAACTGAAACTTACGGATCGTATCTTCCCGGAACCCTCGTTCGGCGAAATAGCGCATGCCGATAGTCTTTCCATCTATATGCTCATGCAATAAAGTAGTAAAATACTTCTGGGCCCAGGCATTGACAATCAGCATACTTTCGCGGTCGCTTCGTATCTGTTTTTCTTTATCTGTCAGTTCACGTTCGTGAATCTCTATGTTATACTTCTTCGCCAGATAGCGAAGAGCATCAAAATAACTCAGCTGCTCATGTTTCATGATGAAATGAACAGCTGTCCCTCCTTCGCCACAAGCAAAACATTTACAGATATTCTTTGCCGGCGAGACATAAAAAGAGGGGGTCTTATCATCATGAAAAGGACAAAGACCTACATAGTTCACACCCCGTTTCCGAAGTGTAACAAACTCGGATACCACGTCTACGATATTCGCGGCATCCAATATGCGGTCGATGGTCGGTTGGTCTATCATATCATTTCATTTCTTTTCATTTAAAGCAGGACAAAAATACGATAAATCCACAGAAATAGTATAAGTTTGCAAAGAATTCAAACAAACGCAATGGATATGACAAAAAAAATTTCACTTTTCTTCCTGCTGGCAGCCTTATATTTGTTGCCCGTCTGTGCAGAAGCTCAAGAAACGAACGGATTAAAACTCCCCCTTATTCCTACGGAACTCCGCACACCGGAGAAACGTGCCTCTTACCTGGCGGCTCATTATTGGGATCATTTCCTATTCAGGGACAGCTTACAATACCTAAACCATCCGGAAACCGTGGAACAAGCTGTCGTAGATTTCATTGACCTGTTCCGGCTGGTTCCTTCCTCCGAGGCTGAGACCGCTATTACACACGTCATGCAACAAGCTTCCTGCACGCGGAACGGGCTCTTCTTTTTTTACAATACATTCGAGAAATACCTATATGATTTGGCTTCTCCGATGCGTAACGAGGCCTATTTTATTCCGGTACTGGAACAGATGGTAGCCTCAGAACGATTAAGTGCAGAGGATAAGATTCGTCCGGAAATGCTATTGCAATCCGTTCGGAAAAATCGGGTAAGCAGCCCCGCTACGGATTTCAACTATACCTTAGCAGACGGTTCTCAGCAATCGCTTTATGCCCTCAAGGCAACGTGGACCTTGCTTCTTTTCTTCGATCCGGATTGCGATGAATGCCACCAAGCGATTCAGGAAATACAACAAAACCAATTCTTTCAGGAATTGATTCAGCAAAAGGAACTTACCCTGTTGGCTGTTTACCCGGGAGATAACCTGAAGCATTGGAAACTGATGCAACCCAACTTGCCGGCCGAATGGCTGGTCGCTTACGACAAAGAACAAAGCATTTATACCAACGAACTGTATGACATTCTTGGATTTCCGTCTCTCTATTTATTGGATAGACAAAAGATTGTCCGGCTGAAAGACACCGCTCCCGCACAAGTGGAAGCCTATCTCAAATCTGCAAATTTATAGTTGACAAGAGAACAAGTTGACAAAGATTCACTAAGCTCCTTGTTCCCTAAAATTTACAGTCCCAATTCCACCTGGAAACGGAATTCCCAACGGTTGTAGGTCGGATCGGCCGGATTAGCCTGATGGTTATAAGACGCATCGGCCTGCACCTTCAAACTATGGCCTATCAGATAACGTGTTACCCCAATGGTTGTTTGATTATAATTCTTATAGCCAACCAAAGGCTGAACTTTTTTGTCCGGGAAAAGGGTGGAGTTACGCAACGCTATCTCCCAATTCTTCGGGAAAAGGTAGCTGGTCTGGATATTCAAACCGTTTCCGGTATAAATGCAGGTTGATGGATCACCGGTAAAAAGCGGATTATCGGTTTTTCTTCCCATAAAATCCGTATAAAAAGCAAAGCCGTTGTATTTCAAGATGAAATCAACAAAATAGCTATGCAGGTTACGCATTTCATCATTCGGTATATATTCCCCGTTCTGTCCCTGCAAGCGTGTCGTGTTATTATTAAACGAATAGGCTCCGGCAATGAGGAACTTGACTTTCTCTTCCCGTTCGAAATCACCTTCCGCCACATCCCCCAGCGCCTTGAATCGGCCAAGCGGGAACAATTCCACACGACCGGTATAAGCAAATCCGCCCTTATCGCTGGTACTCCAGTTGCGTCCTTCACCCAATGTAATAGAACCTTTCAACGCCATATTGAAATCGTTGAACAACGGTTTGTAGTATTCGGCAAAGAATCCGAAGTCGCGGTCCAAGTTAAATTCCGAATTGACAATACTCCGGTCTACGAATTGCAATGCACTGGAAGAATTGACCCGTGCACGGTTCGCTTTGATTTTCGTCTGTCCGAATCCCAAGCTCAGATGGTCATTCGGCATATAATAAACCATAGCATCACGTACAATATTCACATTTCCGTTCGGGATATCCTTTGCATCGTAAGGAGTAAAGCCCAATTGGATAGAATAGAGTAACTTCGGAGAGAAGATATAGCCATCGAAACGCAAACGCAGACGCTTCACACGCGCTTCAGTATCGGTATGCGAGAAATCATCATCGAAGTCGAATGCCAACATGTTTTGCATCCGGAAACGCATCGTCATCTTGTAAAGTTTGTTCTGCGGCTCAAAGGAAATACCTTTACCGACCTCAATGTTCGGCATGTTACGCAGATGTTCAAGCATCTCTTCCGATTGTTCCTCTTCAGTAAGCAGGGAATCCAAACGGGAAAGCAGGCGGCTGGCCGGCTTCTCCTGTGCCCAGGCAAATACGCTGCTTGCCATCAGGCTGAAAACAAGTACAATATTTCTAAATCTCATATAAACAAATTTTGTCGCAAAGATAGTTTGTATCCCATTACAAACCAAAAACATCTTTGTTACAATTCTGTTTCAAAAGAGTATTTATTGCTTGATATCACTCAATTCAACCAATTTATTTACAATAGCATAAATCGTCAAGCCGCTCGGACTATGGATCTGGAGCTTACGGGCAATGTTGCGCCGGTGAGTGATAACCGTATGCGTAGACAGGAAAAGCCGGTCGGCTATCTCCCGATTAGTCATTCCCTTGACTACACAGACTACAATCTCTTTCTCCCGCGCACTGAGGCTCTGCTGCTCTTCGTTCGCGCCATCGGCATTTTCCTCTTCAACAACGATAAGCCGCTCAATCTTCTGCTTAATCAAGTTCTGCTCATCGTACAAGCTTATCTGCTCATCATAGGGACGGAGCCATTCTTCCGGATAAAGATTGGAGACCAACGCGACCAGTTTCATGTCCGTGCATCCGCTCTCTTCTTTCAGATGATGAAAGGAACGGCCATGCAAAGATTGCGGATTAGCTATCAGAATATCCGGCTTATGAAGCCGCAAAGACTCCGTAAGCGATTCGTTTTCCAATATTTCAGATACGGATACCGACAGGCCGGACAACTTCCGAAGCAGGTTGCTCAATCCGTTCCGGATGATTATCGAAGGCTCAATGATTGCTATTCGCAAATTAGCATTCATGTTCAATCGTTTTTAAGCAAACGTTTTTCGTAATCCAATACGGCAGGGATAAACAATTTATCTTCCACCCTTGTATGAGATATTAAATCCTCTTCGGTCGTGAAGAGGTCAAACAAGACACTATTCAGCAGGTAGCTTCCTGACCCCGGATAGTATTTAATCAAGATATTCTTCAAGTCAGATAGCTTCTTTTCTATTTGCTCATGGCGCCGACGGAACACCGAGATGTTGTACTTTCCGTCCTGCTTTCCGTTCAACAGGTTGTGCACATACGGAAAAGCCACTTTCTCCTCATACATCATGTGCTTGTCCACTTCTGATGCATATTCGTCAAAAAAGTTCCGGATAACGAAAGCTACATCCGGCGGACAGGTTGAAATGGCATCCACCAACTTACGGCGAATGTGCGGAAGCCGGAAATCCAGAAAGTAATCGTGCGCATTATGCAAGTATAACATCAATGTCTCCAACGACACACGCCGGCATATCTCCTCCGTAACGGTCTGAACTTCTTCCGTCAGGAAGTTCACCACCGTCAGGAAAGTATAGGCATCCACCTTATTTTGACGGCACACCTCACCGATGCTCTTCTCGCCGAAACCCAATGCGATACCGAAACGGCTCATCACAAGAACCATTGGATAGTTCCCGCAAATCAAGTCGCTCATCTTGTCTGTTTCCTTGTAAAGACCTTTTTTGTACATGACAATATCTAATTGTATAGGTATATAAGGTCTCAAAGATACATCTTTTTGTTCCATACATCCAATTTAGTTATGAGTTTTTTAGCTTATGAGTTCCACCGGCAAACCCAAAAACTTATAAATCCGATACAAATTCCGGGAAAATCGGACAAAAAAATCGTCTGACAGCTGTGTACTTTGCGTCTAACGGATGTGTCCGTTGCTTCTAATAGCTGTTAGAAGAAAGTTGCACAGCCGTTAGACGATTTTTTCATCCCGTCAAAATACGCCAAAAGCCGTATTCTCCGAAGGAACTACCGCCATACATTCCATCTCGATAAGCCATCCCGGGCGGCATACCGGTGCATGAACGATTATATGGGGCAGGCCCGGATAATTCTCGGCCAAGAAATGTTCCACCACCTGATAATCAGCCGTATCACGCAAATAGACGATAGCCTGCTGGATATCCTCTGTCGTAGCTCCGGCTTCGGTCAGAAGAGCGGAAATGTTCCTCAACATACGTGCGGCTTGTTGGCAGATGTCTCCCGGATAAAGAATATTCCCTTTATTGTCAATGCTGGCGGTCCCGGAGATAAACACCTGCGTACGGTCTGCATAATGGACCGCCGTACCGCGTTCGAAAGTAACGCCATACTCGTAAGTCGGATTCAGATGAGTCGGTGCATAGAGAAATTGGATTTGTTCCGGCTTCAATCCCTTTACCGCATAAGTATCCATCGTAACCAGAACGGCCGGGTCAGCGTTTCGCCCGCCAATACCGGTACTGGCAATATAATGCGTCTTCTCGGTCAGGTCTTGCGTAATGAAAACCTCCTTCCGTGCCTTGACTACTCCGGCATAATTCACATCTACATTTTGGACAAAGAACCAAGTGCGGATGCAATCGGTGGCTAGCTTGCACCCCTCTTCCGTCAATTGCATGACATAATCATTCAAGAGCAGGCGTGTCTGGTACTCCGAATTGGAAGCCCGGTTGAACGCTCCCCCGGTCCAGTATTGCGTATAACCGTTGTGGGTAGCTTTAAGCATCCCGTTTTTCTCGGTCTCGACCGATACGCCGGTTTGGAACCAGGTCCAAATAGCAATCTTCGTCCCGTTCAACGGAGCTTGTTGTACAACCGACAAGGCACAAAAGGCATTTTCACATTCCCATGCCATGACCAAATCCGCCTGATTGGCCGCATCACTCAGGAAATAACGCCGGAATACCGCTACGGCATCATCCGCCAATTCCTCCTTAACCACCGACACGTACGCCTGCTGGATATGTTGCAATTGCTGCTCAAAAGGGAGCATCGGGTCCGTAACCTGCAAAAACACTTGATACTCCGTTATTCCGCCATTTCCTGTAAAAGAAGCGATCTGCGCTTCTACCGCTTTGTCTTCGTATTTCTTTTTCTTATAATTCATATAAACCGATTTATCAATTATTTTCAGCACCTCCTGAAATCCATCCTCGGATCAAGCTTAACACT
Source organism: Candidatus Parabacteroides intestinavium (assembly GCA_019118725.1). Taxonomy (GTDB): domain Bacteria; phylum Bacteroidota; class Bacteroidia; order Bacteroidales; family Tannerellaceae; genus Parabacteroides; species Parabacteroides intestinavium. Next base: position 14,721 of record DWYO01000249.1, read on the forward strand.
TCCTGTTTTCCAGAACTATTGAACATATCCGAATGAATCGGATTGTCTTCCAAAATATCCAGCAAGAAACTATTATGGATATCGTTGGGGGTTATATAATTCTTTCCCTCTTCGGAAAGCGGAGCTTTCACATTAACCAGAGATTGATAAGCCGTTCCTTCACGCAAATCCAGATTTCCGGCCAGACTGGTGCTTTCACCGTGGCAAGATAAGCAATTTAAGTCAAATATTTGCTTTTGGATGCGATCAAAACTTGCTAAATCCAGTTCTCCTAATGTCAATACGATCTGCTCATCCGAAGTGTTATCTACTTCATACGCATAATAGGCATATACCTCTTTCAGTCCCCGGCTGATCACCGCCAGCTCGATTGTCCTTGTCTCAGCAGGCAGATTATTCAAGGTTACCGTTATCTCTTTCCCCTCACGTGTCGGCTTCGTGATACGCTTCGACAAAAGAGGTTGCGATTTATCATCACTGTATGAACAGAGAGAAAGCGTATTCTCGTGAGGCCAAGCATCCAATCCCGTAAACGTTACCGTCAGGGTAGCCGTCCGGCCCGTATCAATTATCTCTTCCGGATAAATCTTGCCTTCATCACAAGCCGTAAAGCAGAACAATACCCCTATACCTATATTATATAACTGATGCCATTTCATAAGACTACATGCTTAGAATGTAAATTGTAACATAGCCGTAGCCGAATGACGAGCCAAACCTATAGCGGCCTCATCCCTATCATTCTGCGTATCATGTCCGGTACGGCCTAAATACTGATACATGACTTGGAGCTTCAAGTTGTTATTGAAGAAATAATAGTTCAGGCCTACAGCCGGCATATTCAGCATTCCTCCCATATCTGTTCCATTACGGTCATACCAGTCGTAACGGATAGCTCCTTGCAATTTATCGGTAATGAAATAACCGGCCTGGGCATAAGCCCCCCAAAAGTTCTCATCCGGTTTTTGCATAATCTCCGTAAAGTGCATATTCATGAAATAGGCCTCAGCGGCAAAATACCAGCGGTTGTATATCCAAGCGAATTCCAATCCAACGCGCGTATCGCTACTTGTCAGGAACTCGGCTTCCGCGTTGTATGAAGCGGATACGCCTATTGACATTTTATCATCGGTCAGATTCTCCGGAGATCCTTGAGACATGGGCATTTCGCCTTTCGGCATAAAGGCCAAACGTCCGGCATATAACAAAGAGGGAAGCCATTTGTGATCATCACAATTGGTTTTACTGGCGATGTTCACATCTATACCGGTTCCGTTAAAGACGCCCAATTGGTATTGCCAGCGATTGTTAACCAAGCCATGAATCTGAACGCCCAAATCAAATCCGGTTGACATGCTCGGTACTACGTAATTGATATCATAGGGGAGCAACACAGCTGCAGTAGTCGAAGTTGGAAGTACCGGGAACAAGGTCTCGCCTAACGTACTTAAATAACCATGCATGAACGGAGTCTTGAATTTCCCGACACGAACGCGGAATGACTCTTTCAAGGCAATATCAAACCAAGCCTGTTGCAACAATGCACCTCCGCTTTTGGCCGCATTCAAAGAAAGATTAAACGTAACTTTCCCGAAAGCTTTTCCGGTAAATCCTAAAATAGCGTTTGGAATGGCAAACCCCGAATTGGCCACATTCTTGGCATAATGGCTCTCCAAACCCTGATCATCATAGCGGTTATAACAGGCACTGGCCTGAACCAAGGCATAAGGCTTGAAAAGAAAATCGCCCGCTTTTGTCGAGAAAGAGAAGCCTTTCTTGCCGGCCAATGATACGACATCGTTTTCTACATATTTATCATCTACGTCATTTGTCCACTTTTGAGCATTTGCCTGAAAAGCCTGGAATGATAGAATAGTTGCTGCAATTGTAATATAGATCTTTTTCATATAATGAGTATATTGTTATTCTGATTATAAACTTTGAAGGAATTTGATTAATGCTGCCCGCTCTTCTTTTGTCATCCGGGAGAATAGCGTACGTGAGGCCGCACCCTCTCCACCGTGCCACATGATAGCTTCCGTCAGATTACGAGCCCGCCCGTCATGCAGATAATAGGAATGGCCGTTCACCACTTCTTGCAAGCCTAATCCCCAAAGTGGCGCGGTTCGCCATTCATTTCCGTTAGCCAATCCGCTTGGATAATCATCCCCCAGTTCAACGCCCATATCATGAATCAAGAAATCGGTATAGGGATGGATTACCTGATTTCCTAATTGCGGTATTTCGGTATTGTTTAAAAGGACGGAACCACGTGGACGAGTCTTCAGTGTTGTGACATGGCATAAATGACATTTAGCCTCGTAAAACAGCTGTTCACCTTTTTGAACGTCCGGATCGTCCACATTCCGGCGTGCCGGGACACCAAGACATTGCATATACAGGTCAACATCCTCCATATCTTCGGTAGACATCTGCACACCCGTCATAGCAAATCCCATCATATTGCTTTGGCCTTCGCCAACTTCATGCGGAAAACGGTCGTTCGTTACCCCTAAATCAGACGAGAACCCCAATTCAACAGTCAGGTCCTGATGATTAGCCTTATTGCCCGATAACCCGATTCCGTATTTACCTTTCTCTGTCACATAGTTAAGCCGTCCGCTAATCCCATATTCCGGATAATTGCTTTGTTGGGCAATCTCTTTCAGCATATCCAAATCAACGGCCATCATCTGCCCCATACCTACATGGCGCAAGGGTTGACGTACAGATATGCGCAAGTCGGACATCGGAATACTATCAGCATACCATTCCGTTATTTCATAATGAGGGGTCATCAGTTCATACTCCTCTCCATCCGGGAATGTATACTTTTGAGTTGTGGTCGTAATTTTCACTTTTCCCTCGGCTTTGGTTCCATAGATAGACTGATCATGCAATACACGTCCATAGTCCTGAAAATAGCCTCCACTCTTACGGCTAATATAAATCAACATGGAGGAAAATCCTGCTCCTGACCCTCCATCAGCAATAGCCGGGCGTGTTCTACCTGTACTTTTATGGCAACTTCCACAGGAATATCCGGCATAAAGCGGACCTAAGCCTCCGCCATCTACATTATCTACGCCACGGGCGTCATCATACAAACCGTCTCCACGGTTGAAACGCTCCTCCAGTTCACCCGTAACCCAATCCGCCTGTGTATCATAAGCATCCGGCGCATTGGAAAAGATAGTCGAAATACCCGCTGACAATTCTTTCTGCGATGCAGGTTGTCCGTTTGGCTTTGTAACTATCCAATTCTCCATATCTTCTTGCTCGCAACTACAAAGAAGCAGGCTAGTCAGAGCATATACTATGAATCGTTTACCTTTCATTTTATTGGTTATTTGTTTTAATCTGTATAAGCTTTCGTTTTTGAGTTCATTGCAGAGCAATAAACCCATCTACTTTGATTGTAAATAATAAGTGAGAAATATACCCTCTTTTGAGCGATGATAGGTTTTCTCAAAGCAGAATCTCCACTTTTTAAAAGAAATGCCATCATCGCTCCGAGTGACAATTACATTTTCGTGAAATACTATCGTCATCCGGAGCAATGATCGGCCTCTATCAATCTTGACTTGTCAAAGCGGCACGAACCACATCCAAACCTCTTGTCAGTTCGGCACAAGCATCCATAGCAGCCTGATTTTCCGTATCAGCTCCCAAATTGTTACGGAACGGATAAGGAATACCTTGGATAGCATCAATTGTAGCGTCAATCTGTACAACCATTAAGCTATCTAATGTCGGATTTACAATCTGACACAAAGCATGCAAGCTATTTTCAGCCGCTGTTTCAGCATCCAAATCGCGCCCACCAAAATAAGAGTTCTTAATGCTGACAATATTGTTGGCATAATCATCAATAGAGTTCCAGCTATACCAAGACTCTACCGCCAGCACACCTGGATTATCCGGATCTGTGGCATCCTGATTACTACCCTTCCATGCGTCAATCGGATCTTTAATCTTAGCTGTGCCTACTTCGTTGGAGATTCCCCCCATACCATTATCGCCATTCAGCATGGTTTCAATAGCCTGATAAACACTGCTTAATCCGGCATAAGCAGAACCATCGTGATTTTTCATGGCCTCAGCGTATGAAGTCGGGATAATATCATTACCCAGACCTTCCGCCCAACCTTGATAAAGTTCCTGCGTATCTTTCAGCATACGATCCGAAACAATCTGCAAGTATTGAAGTTCGTTTTCTGTAAACGGAGTTTCTTCCAAATTACGAGATTCACCATCCGAGAATAACATACGTTCTGCCGTATGGAAACCACGCAAATTCTGAGAGGCCTCAGAGTCGCCTGTTATCCCCGTGAAATCCCCATTGGCTATAATCTCATCAATACCTCCCTTATCCAAAGGCCAGCTATCCAAACTTGGGTCATATTGTCCCAAATCAGCTACCCCATAGAGAAAAGCCTCACTCTCTTCCCAAGGAATACGTACAGCTCGCCAAGCAGCACAAGCATCGTCCAAGTCATTTTGGCTTTGGCTTGCCACGAACTTAACGATAGCCGCATGGTAATCTTCCATCTTATTCAGCATTTCCGCATAAGTCGGGAGAACAACATCATCTACATAGGTCGTTACCGTAGCACTCATCTGTTCTTCCGTAGGTCTGTTCCCGGTATAGCTGGGATGAGAAAAATCAGCCAATGCCTCAAAAGTCACCTCTTCAGTAGGTGTTGGAATGTCTGGATCATTGTTATCACTACAAGCGCTGAAACTTAACGTCAATCCCATCATCATCATGGGAAATAAAAGAACCTTTTTCATTTGTATTATTATTTAAATTATTTGAATTTATTATTTCTTGATAAACCATCCGATATAAGCAATGCCGATCGACACCATATTCTGACTGTTGTAATCGCCTCGCCCTACAATACGATGTGTATAATCTGCTTTAACAACCAAGTTGGACAAAGGATAGTAATTGAATCCGGCCGTAATCACACTCTTTTGCAAACGGCGGTCTGCAAGCTTCACACTTCCTTTTTCCATGGATTGCATCGGATTGTAATATTCATAGCGGAAGAAAGGATAAAGCTTTATCGGTTTTTGGCCGGTAAAGAAAGAACCGATGTTATAACCGATTTCAGCGCCATAACTAACCGCGGTCTCGGCCATCGGAGTGGTGGGATAACCGGAGGCTCCTGTCGAATGGCTATTTACATTAGCCAGCTGATCGCTATTCCCTAAATGACCGTAAACGATATTACCGCGCGCGATCAAATTGTTGTTCGGGCTTTTGTATTGCGCATCAACGGTTACAATTGTCAACGGATATTTGTAATCTCGGTTGTAACTGGGTTTACTGGAGTTTTTCGAAGGCTGGTTATAATAGAACGAAGCGCCCACACGTAACCCCTGCAATTTTTTCACACCATTGTAATTAACCCGGGCAACAAAAGCCGGATGTGTGAACTGAGTTTCCTCAAAAGCTCCTTGATTTCCTTTGCCCACCCAATATTCACGACGGAAATTCTGCGGGTCTAATCCGGAAACAGCCTGCAACTCGTAATCAAAGTTTCCTAAATCACCAAAGATGGCCACACCGGTCTCATGCCACGTAGAAGGGAGAATAGTTGTTTCACCTTCCGGCCGATAAACACCAAAGAAATTCAACGGCTCATGATGTGCATTGGTCAATCCGACCGGAACAATCATGTGGCCGAAGCGAAAGTTTAAATGTTTATTCATTAAATAAGAAATATGAAATTGCTCTAAAGCCACTTCACCACCTTTTTCAATCTCCGTTTCATATTCTCCGTTTTCCTCATCCCATTCTATTTCTCGGGCAGCTCCTGTACCACCATATTCAAATTCGATCTCAGAGCTTAAAACCCATTTGGGAGAAAATTTATAGTCGAACGCCAATATGAAACGTGGAATAGAGATCGTTGCACGATTACGATGATTCGTGCCCACATTCGTCTTCCAATTCCAATCATAATCCATGTAGCTTGCCGCCATTTCCCCATACCCTCCGAAACGGAACTTCTGATAATCATCAGAATAGAGTTCTTCTGCCTTAACCGTAGAACTCATATCACTCTCCTGAGCCATCAAAGACCCTGTCGTGCATAAAGACAATACTAATAATTTTGCTAATCTTTTCATTGTGTTTTTTAATTTTGTGCAAAGTTAAATTGAGGGGTAAGCCTGCACAATAACCACTCTTAGGTATAATCAAAAACAACATACCTTGTTGTAGGTATTCTCTGAAATAATGGATATAAAATACTAATTTGTAGGTATAAAGCCTGTTTTAATACTCATATTTGGGTATTGCATCCCCTATTCCAGCACCCTATCTTTGTCCTGTCAAAATGAACGTAACACTATTAGTATAATTTTTGCCAGAACCTTGGTCGCTAATTTATGTAAGCATATAAGATGATAAA
>DWYO01000250.1 GCA_019118725.1 Candidatus Parabacteroides intestinavium
AAAACAATTTTTATTCTTCTACCTTTGCCCGATGAAAACTTAAATCTCAAAAGTAATAGCAATGAAGAATATTTTGATAATTGGCTCTACCGGTCAGATCGGCTCGGAGCTGACCATGAAGTTAAGAAGTATTTATGGTAATGGAAATGTTGTTGCAGGCTATATTCCGGGTGCAGAACCTAAAGGGGAGTTGCTGGAATCGGGACCGGCTGCATTGGTGGATATTACCAACGAACAGCAAATAGCTGAAGCTGTTTCAAAATATAAAATTGACACGATTTATAATTTGGCAGCCTTGCTGTCGGCTGTGGCTGAAGCTAAACCTCAGTTAGCCTGGAAGATTGGAATGGGTGGGCTGTTCAATGTGTTGGAGGTTGCCCGTGAAATGGATTGTGCTGTGTTTACACCGAGCTCAATTGGTGTATTCGGAAATAACACTCCTAAAGACAAGACACCGCAAGATACCATTCGTAACCCGCGTACCATGTATGGTGTGACAAAAGTTTCCGGTGAATTGTTGAGCGACTATTACAATATCCGTTTTGGCGTTGATACGCGTTCTGTGCGTTTCCCGGGATTAATCTCTTACGTAACGCCTCCGGGTGGCGGAACGACAGACTATGCAGTAGATATTTATTATTCAGCGGCTAAAGGTGAGAAGTTTGTTTGCCCGATTGCTGCCGGGACATTTATGGATATGATGTATATGCCGGATGCCTTACGTGCTGCGATTGAAATCATGGAGGCTGATCCTACTAAGTTCGTTCATCGGAACTCGTTCAATATTGCGTCTATGAGTTTTGATCCGGAAATTATTTATAATAATATCAAGAAGTATATGCCGGACTTCCAGATGGAATATAAAGTGGATCCTTTGCGTCAGGCTATTGCCGAATCTTGGCCTAACTCTTTGGATGATACGTGTGCCCGTCAGGAATGGGGATGGAAACCGGAATATGATCTGGACGCTATGACCAAGGATATGTTGGCTAAGTTGAAAGAGCGTTTCAAGAAATAGTTTCTGTAGAAAGAAAAAGAGAAGACGGTGTGTTCATAATGGGATTGAGATATTGACACACCGTCTTTTTCTTGTCTTGTTTGGAAGGGTTATTTTCTGCCTTTGCGCAATAAATCTTTTGCATTAGCCAAAGACGCTTTTGTCAGTGATGCACCGCTCAGCATACGGGCTACTTCATTGACGCGCTCTTCTTCCGTTAATTGTTTGATGCGAGTAAGAGTCCGTTCCTCTGTATCTTCTTTGTAAACATAATAATGGGCTGAACCCTTAGCCGCAATTTGGGGAAGGTGGGTAATCGCAAATACTTGCATTTTTGTTCCTAAGTCTTGCATGATATTCCCCATTTTATCGGCAATATCTCCGGAAACTCCGGTGTCTATTTCATCAAAAATAATAGTCGGAAGAGCGGTGAATCCGGCAATCATGGCTTTTATACAAAGCATCAGACGAGAAATTTCACCTCCGGAGGCTGTTTCAGCCACAGGTTGCAATTCGCTATTCTTGTTTGCGGAAAACATAAAGCAAATATCGTCCATTCCATCGTTGTCCGGTTCTTCTTTGGAAACGATATCGATGCGGAAACGGACATTGGGCATGCCTAATGGAATGACCATTTGAGTTAATTGATCGGCTATTTTTTCGGAAATAGCTTTACGCTGCGCACTGATTACGGCGGCTTGTTGCAATAATTCCTGATAAGATGCGGTAACCAGTTGTGTCAATTCGGCAATCTGCTCATCAAAAGAACCGATTTCATCGAGTTGTTTCTGGTAATTATCCTGTAATGCCAATAATTCAGCTATAGTCGATACATGATGCTTTTGCTCTAACGAATAGATCGTGTTTAACCGTTCATTCACCCATTCCATCCGTTCCGGATTATATTCTATGTCATCTTTTAAAATTTCGGTTTCGGAAGCTAAATCATTTAAATCAATGTAGGCAGAACGTAATCGGTCAGCTATTTCTTTCGCTTTCGAGTAATAGCGTTCTAGATTTTCTATGGTGGAAAGGGCTTCTTTGATAAGTTGAATGCTTCCTAATTCTTCTCCGTTCAACAACTGGGAAACCTTGTACAATGAACCTTTTATTTCTTCTGCATGAGAAAGCGTTTCCTGCTCTTGTTCCAAGAGGATTTGCTCGTCTGCTGTAAGTGCCGCTTCGGTCAATTGGTCTAATTGGAAACGAATATAGTCCTCTTCTTGTTTGGTCTGGGCTGCTTTCTGCTGCAATTCTTTCAGCTCTCGTTTTAAACTTTGGTAACGGGAATATTCTTTCTTATAAAGAATCAGAAGGATTTCATTTTCTGCCATGACATCGACAACCCGAAGCTGGAAATGGTTATCTCCTAACAATAAGTTCTGGTGTTGGGAATGGATGTCGATGAGCCGTGTCCCCAGTTCTTTTAAGATGGAGAGAGAAACCGGTGAGTCATTGACGAAAGCGCGAGACTTACCAGAAGAAAACAGCTCACGTCGTAAAATGCAGCCTTGTGCATCGTATTCCAAATCATTTTCAAGAAAAAAAAGTTCCAGCTGATATTTGGAGATATCAAATGTCGCTTCGATCACGCACTTGTCCGAACCTTTTTTGATGCTTTTACCATCTGCCCGTTGGCCCAGGACCAGGGATAACGCTCCTAAGATGATGGATTTGCCGGCTCCTGTTTCTCCGGTGATTACAGAAAAACCTTTATCAAAGCGGATATCCAGATTATCAATCAAGACAAAATTTTGGATAAACAACGAGTTTAGCATATTCGTTACTTTTTCAGAGATTCTAATCGAGTAGATTCAGTAGGATATAAGTTAAACAGCAATTCGTACCCTTCTTGCTTCTCCTGCGTTGTGGCTTTCGAATAAATAGATACGATTTCATCGAGTTTAGCATCCCCGAACAGGCGCAAAACCACCGATGTTGGTCGTGCACTTTTTATTTCTTTCAAAGCCGGAAGAGCTTCAATGATTGTCATTCTTCCCCGATCAGGATTTCCGGCCATTTCATCCAGTCCTTTTCTATGGTAGGTGTACCATAAGTTGCGGAATGTTTCAGATGTATTGTCGGTCAGTGCCGTAATCAATCCGTGCCGGTTATCATCTTTTTCGAAAGCACGCCAACCGTTCCAGGTTCCTTGTGATTGAGCCATATTTACAATTTGCTGAGCTTGATCAAAGTAAGTCTTTCCGCCTAAAGGAGAAAAACTGTCGAAATCCAGTCCCAGGATGATGTAAATATAATAAACGATAGTTGCGGTCAGGTTGCTGCTGAGTGTATTCTCTGTATATTCCAATTGTTCGAACTGCACATATTCGAAATCAAATTCAGTATACCGATGATTGAATAGGGTTGTGGAATACGAGGAATTGTATACCGGCCGGCGGGCTTGGACTTGTATTTCTGCTTTGAAGCTATTGTCAGTCTGTTCATTGACAATAATAGTCATGGAACAATCAATACGTTCGTTGATAGCAAATGTCGCGTCTGTCCACCGCCTGTTATTGACAAATTCGGTCAATGCGGTTTGCAGCGTTGTAAAGACCTGCTTGTCTGATCCTTGAACTTTATCGCTGTTGAT
>DWYO01000251.1 GCA_019118725.1 Candidatus Parabacteroides intestinavium
ATGACAGATGGTTCGATCACATGTACGGTATGCCATACACCTGCCGGAATCTGCATCCCGTATAGGCCTTCGCGGGGAGACAACTGTTGGCGGGAGATTTCCCGAAAGGTGCCATCCCCTACTTCTTCATAGAATATTTCTTCCAATTTTCCCACCAGACAAACTACCGTTTCAGCAGTCTCTTCATGCCGGTGAACCGGTACCTCCGTACCCGGCAAAAGAGCATTCAGCATCCGCTGAGAAGTGTCGGCTGTAGAATTGCGTAAGTCGTAATGCTGACGCAAACGAGGGGATTCCTTGGCCTGAGCCAACAAGGCATTTATAAAATCGTTGTTGATTAGCATAAATAAAAATAGAAGCTTACTATACAATCGCCTCCTTTATAGTGTCTACTATATACCGGACATCCTCATCTGTCACCCAAGGACCGGCAGGAAGACAAAGACCTTTTTGGAACAGCTTTTCGGAAGTACCATCTACATAACATGGATTATCCTTATACACCGGTTGTAAATGCATCGGCTTCCAGAGCGGACGGGTTTCTACATTAGCGGCATCCAATGCTACTCGGAGTTGCTCATAGTCGAATCCGGTCTTTTCCGGATCAATCAAGATGGTAGACAGCCAATAATTCGGGCGATAATCGGCATTTGGTGCATGATGCAAAATGATACCTTCCATATCCGCAAAAAACATCGCATATAAGTCATGCACATGGCGATGATGAGCGATATGTTCCTCCAGCACCGTCATCTGCCCGCGCCCAATTCCTGCACAAATATTGCTCATGCGGTAATTATACCCAATCTCCTCGTGCTGATAATACGGGAATGACTCGCGTGCCTGCGTGGCATAAAACATCGTTTTCTTCTTTGCCTCTTCATCCGGGACCACCAAAGCTCCGCCACCGGAAGTGGTTATCATCTTGTTCCCATTGAAACTCAACGCACCGAAATGACCGAACGTACCGCATTTCTGACCTTTATATTCAGAGCCTAACGCTTCTGCCGCATCCTCCAATACAGGGATCTCATAATGAGCCGCTATCGCCAAAATCTCATCCATCTTGGCGGGCATACCATACAGATGAACCGGTATAATCGCTTTCGGCTTCTTTCCTGTCTTCTTGATTCTGTCCTGGATAGCAGTTTCCAACAATGCCGGATTCATGTTCCATGTTTCGGATTCGCTGTCCACAAATACCGGAGTCGCTCCCAGATAGGTTACCGGATTCGCAGAAGCACAAAAAGTAAACGACTGGCAAATCACCTCATCTCCCGGCTTTACCCCCAATTGAATCAGGCCCAAATGAATAGCCGCTGTTCCAGCAGACAACGCCACCACTTTCTTATCGCAGCCCACAAATCTCTCCAAATCCGCTTCGAAACCATTCACATTGGGTCCCAATGGCACCACCCAGTTCGTATCAAACGCCTCTTGAATATACGACATCTCAGCCCCGCTCATGTGAGCAAGACATAAGTAAATACGATTGTTCATAAAATTTATATTGATTTTAAATATTGACTATATAAGGAAAGTCACAGATACAGTTGAAACTTTGCAAAATTCATGCAAAGTCCCAACTATAACAACTATAAATTAAACGTAGGCAATGCCCATTAATACTTATCTATCGGATTTATAATTTCTGTACTGTTCACCCCTACAAAATCCTCCACGTTAAATGTCATGACAGCAATCTGCCCTAAATTGACATCTTCCATCATCAAGCGGATAACCATATCCACCAGACTATATGTTTTTCCTTGGCGTAAATTAAACTGCACAGCCTCAAATGCCCGTTCACGGTAAACGTCATCAGCTATAAAAACCACTTTTTCACGCTTATTGAGATAAGCAAACAGATTATCAGCTTGCCCTCTTTGATTTCGCACCAACCTTGTATTTATCGCCTCATACAACGATGGATAAGGCACAAGGATCTTATGTGGTTGCAATAAATCCTCTATTATTCCGGCATATTTTGAATAAGAGTCCTTTGGATCCACCAAAGCAAACCAAATGCACGTATCTACAATAACATTCATTTATCCATTCCGCTTTGAGATTGAGTCCCATATCCAATCCACGGAGCAGCATTCCTCTTTCCATAGATAAAATTCCCCACAGCTTGCCCATCACCGCTCAACCGAATAAGGTAGAGTTTATTCCCAGCTCGAAGTTCCAAAGAACGAAGCAAATCTTCTTTTAGTTGTTCATCCGGATTCTCCCCCTCATACGGATACTTGAAGAAAGCCACACTTTCCCCACAAGGCACAGCATTATGATCATCCAACCACCCATACAATTTTTCATAATTGCCGCCCACACCCAAGTCGTAAGACAGCCAATAAGATTTTTCTTTTTCCATAGATATTTTTTGCTTTTGATTATTGTGATTACAAAGATAAGGATTTAATTTCTTATACAGGGGTTATTTCATCAAGAGAGAAACTCAGTAGAGTATTTATAACTTCTTATTTATGTAGTTTTTTAATTTCGTGAGTTCTATTTCCTAAACCAACACCCCTTCTGGGATATCTTTCGCCACAATAGTTCCAGCTCCAATTATACTCCATCTCCCAATCTTCACGCCTGGAATCACCGTACAGCCTGCTCCTATCCAACTTCCTTCACCGACATGCACATTTCCACAAAGTGTAGCATGAGGGGAAATATGAACAAAATCTTCAATTATACACTCATGATCTACCGATGCCCCTGTATTGATAATACAATGCTTTCCTATCTCAGCACAAGATTGTATAATTGCTCCTTGCATGACAACTGTACCTTCACTTATGGAAGCATAAGGCGAAATTACAGCCGAAGGATGAACCGCTATTCCAAACTTTACAAAGAGGCTTTTGGCTATATTTTTCCGTATTTCATTA
>DWYO01000252.1 GCA_019118725.1 Candidatus Parabacteroides intestinavium
CTAATGCCACCCTGCTGGGGCATATCCATGTAGATGATGGAGCGACTATCTTAGGAAATGTATGGGTAACACGTGATGTAGCTGCTGGTGAATTTGTAAGCTTGTGAGTTTTTATTTCAAATCGGATATGACAAGAACTGATTAAGCGAACAAACTCAAAAACTAAAAAACTTAAAGACTTAAAAAACTCAAAATATTTATACAACAAACAATGGGAGAGACATTCGAAATGGTAGCCAAAACCCTATATGGGTTGGAAGAGATCTTGGCCGGCGAGTTGCTCGCTTTAGGAGCCAACGATCTGCAAATAGGCCGCCGCATGGTTTCCTTTACCGGTGACAAAGAGTTATTATACAAGGCGAACTTTTGTTGCCGGACCGCATTGCGCATTTTAAAACCCATCTATCACTTCAAGGCCAAAGATGCCGATACCGTCTATAAAGAGGTAAAGAAGGTAGAATGGGAAAAGTATCTGACGCTTGACAAGACTTTTGCCATCGACTCGGTCATTTATTCTGAGGATTTCAATCATTCCAAATTTGTGGCTTATCGTACGAAAGACGCTATTGTGGATTACTTTATCGAGAAATTCCAAAAGCGTCCATCAGTGCGGGTGAACAATCCGGATCTATATATCAATATTCACATTTCACACAATGATTGTACGCTCTCGATTGATAGCTCAGGCGAAAGCCTGCACAAACGCGGATATCGAGTAGATCAAACGGAAGCTCCATTAAACGAGGTTCTGGCTGCAGGCATGATTCTGATGACCGGCTGGAAAGGAGAATCTAACTTTATAGACCCGATGTGCGGTTCTGGCACATTACTGATCGAAGCGGCTATGATTGCCCTGAATATTGCTCCGGGTATCCATCGTAAGGAATTTGCCTTCCAGAAATGGGTGGACTATGACGAGGAATTGTTCGACCGTATTTATAATGATGATAGTCAGGAGCGGAAGTTTGCCTTTAAGTGCTATGGATCGGATATTTCACAACAGGCTATTGACATCGCACGGGAGAATATCCGAAGCGCGGGACTTATGAAATATATTGAACTGGATGTCAAGCCTTTCCAGCAATATACAGAAGCTCCTCACCCCGGAATATTGGTCACCAATCCGCCTTACGGAGAACGTATATCCAGCCGGGATTTACTGGGTCTGTATAGCATGATAGGCGAACGCTTAAAACATGTATTCATGGGGTATAACGCTTGGATACTCAGCTACAAAGAGGAATGCTTCGAAAAAATAGGGCTGCATCCTTCTGAGCGCATCAAACTGATGAACGGCTCGTTGGCTTGCGAGTATAGAAAATACGAGATGTTTGAAGGCACGAAAAAAGAATTCAAACGGAACGAAGAATTAAAAACAAAGAAAGAAGAATCCCGTCCGGCTTCGAAAGATGGAGAACGATGGAGTGGACAACCTCGCATTAAGAAGGTAGACCGCCCCGAAAGGCGCTTTGCTGCGGCTCACCGCGAAGAAATGGATGAGGAACGCGGTCATCGTTTCCATGAAAAAAGACCGGCCAAAATGAAATATCGGGAAAATAATGACCGTAAACGGTTTGACAAACGGTCGGGGGCATACGATAGCAAGAAGAAAAAGAAAGGGCGCTTTTATGAAGATTAAGTATTGGATCATTGGATTACTGTTATTCCCATTAAATCTGATGGCACAAGATAAAGAATTGACATTGCAGGATCTGATTCCCGGAGGCAAGAACTATGCAAAGTTCCAACCGAAAAATCAGTCGGTTATCTGGGTGGGTGAAGACATGTACCTCATTCAAGATGGAAAAGACTCTTACCGGGGAGCCAAACCGAAGCAATACCCGGAGATTCAAGTGAGCCGTGCCTCCTTAAATCAGGCTTTGCAAGATGCCGGGCTGGATACAGTTTCCCGCCTTCCCCGCTTTACGGTGGCTTATAAGAGCAAACCGGTGCTGGCTTTCACTCATAAAGGGCATCGCATCCATTATAATATGGAGACTGATCAGGTAGTAGGAAACTATACCTTACCGAGGGGGGGGGCAAATCTGGATTTTTGTCCGGCCAATAACTATATAGCATTTACTGAAGGACAAAACTTAAAGGTGCTTTCTCCGGAAGGAGAGATCATTCCGGTGACTCACGAAAGTGCGCCGGGGATCGTTTGTGGCACCTCAGTCCATCAAAATGAGTTTGGCATTACTAAAGGCACATTCTGGTCCCCCAAAGGGAATAGCCTGGCTTTCTATCGGATGGACGAAAGCATGGTAACTGATTATCCTTTTGTGAATATCGACAAACGTGTGGCCAAGGCTGAACCGCATAAATATCCGATGGCAGGCATGAAAAGCCATCACGTAACGGTCGGAGTCTATAACTTGGCTTCAGGTAAAACTATCTGGCTGAAAACAGGTACGCCCAAAGAAAAGTTCCTGACCAATATCGCCTGGAGTCCGGACGAACAACACATTTATATTGCAGAATTGAACCGGGAGCAGAACGAGATGCATCTGGTCTCTTACTCGGCAGCAACGGGTAATCGGGAGCAGGTTCTATTTACGGAGAAAGATGATAAGTACGTAGAGCCGCAACATTCGGTGTTGTTTGTCCCGAATCATCCGGATCAATTCATCTGGCAAAGCGAACGGGATGGATTCAATCACTTATACTTATATAACACAGAAGGAAAACTCTTAAAACAACTGACTCAAGGAGAATGGGTAGTTCTCTCGGTAGAGGGTTTCGATACGAAAGGAGAAAATATTTTCTTTACGGGCACAAAACCGAGTCCGATCAGCTCTTATAGCTATGGAACGCCTCTTTGTATAACCAACTGGAAATTAAATCTGAAAAAGGGGAATGCGATATGTCTGAACCACGAAGCGATTTTAGGAAGTGGCGTTCATGGAGCCAGCCTTTCTCCTTCAGGTAAATATATCATTGATTCCTATTCTTCGTGGGATATCCCTCGCAAAATAGTAATTACAGATGCCCAAAAGAACAAGGTGTTGGAAACTTTGCTCGTGGCCGAAAATCCTTATAAGGAATATGTCATGCCAGAGGTAGAGCGTGGGCATATCACAGCCGCCGACGGGAAAACGAAGTTAAACTATTTCTTGGTCAAACCGTTGAATATGGATAGTACCCAGCAATATCCGACCATAGTTTATGTTTATGGCGGACCTCACGCACAATTGGTTACAGGCTCCTGGATGGGAGGCGTAAGCGGATGGGATATCTATATGGCACGCAGGGGGTATGTGGTCTTTACGGTAGACGGACGCGGTTCGGCCAACCGGGGCCATGCTTTTGAATCGGTCATCCATCGGCAATTGGGCGTAAATGAGATGGCGGATCAGGTAAAAGGCGTTGAATTCCTGAAAACGAAACCATACGTTGATCCGGATCGTATCGGAGTACACGGATGGAGTTTTGGCGGGTTTATGACGACAAACCTCATGTGCTCTTACCCAGATCTCTTTAAGGTGGGAGTAGCTGGAGGACCGGTCATCGATTGGAGTAATTACGAGATTATGTATGGCGAGCGTTACATGGATCGTCCGCAAGAGAATCCTGAAGGATATAAGAACTCCAATTTGAAACTGAAAGCCAAGAACTTAAAAGGACATCTGCTGCTGATTCATGGCGATATAGATCCTGTTGTGGTTTGGCAACATAGTTTAGGTTTCTTGAAGGCGTGTGTAGATGCCAATACTTACCCGGATTATTTCGTCTATCCGCGTCATGAACATAATGTCATCGGAAAAGACCGTCCGCATCTGCACGAGAAGATAACACGGTATTTTGATGATTATTTAAAATAAGTTGACGAGGGGACAAGGCACAAGTACAAGATAAAAACTTGTCAACCGGAAACGTAAATTTTTGCATCTCTGCAAACTTAGAAATAAAAAACGTACAAACTTAAAAGATATGAACATATTATTGTTAGGTTCAGGAGGTCGTGAGCATGCGATTGCCTGGAAAATAGCCCAAAGTCCGAAAGTGGACTCTTTGTTCATCGCTCCCGGTAATGCGGGAACGGCTCAAGTAGGCACGAACGTGAATATCAAAGCGGATGATTTCGAATCCATCAAATCATTTGCTTTGGAAAATCAGGTGAATATGGTCGTGGTAGGACCGGAAGACCCTTTGGTAAAAGGCGTATATGATTTCTTCAAGAACGATGAGGCCCTGAAGAATATTCCTGTTATCGGTCCCTCTAAAGCCGGTGCCCAATTGGAAGGGAGTAAGGACTTTGCCAAGGCATTCATGCAACGTCATCATATTCCGACCGCACGTTACAAGAGCATCACGGCAGAGAATCTGGAAGAGGGATACGCTTTTTTGGACACGCTCCACGCGCCGTATGTATTGAAAGCCGATGGCTTGGCGGCCGGAAAGGGGGTACTTATCGTAGATTCACTGGACGAAGCCAAAAAAGAATTAGGCGATATGCTCCAAGGGATGTTTGGAGATGCCAGTAAGACTGTAGTCATCGAGGAGTTCTTGGATGGTATAGAATGCTCCGTATTTGTAGTAACTGATGGGAAAGATTACAAAATACTTCCCGTAGCCAAGGATTATAAGCGGATTGGTGAAGGAAATACCGGGCTGAACACCGGAGGAATGGGTGCGGTGTCTCCAGTATCGTTTGCCGACCATGATTTTATGCAGAAAGTCGAAGATCGCATCATCCGCCCTACCGTTGAAGGATTGCGCGAAGAGAACTTAGATTATAAAGGTTTCATCTTCTTCGGATTGATTAACGTGAAAGGAGACCCGATGGTTATCGAATATAATTGCCGTATGGGAGACCCTGAAACCGAAGTGGTCATGCTCCGTATTCAAAGCGATTTGGTCGATTTGCTGGAAGGTATCGCACAAGGGAATTTGGCCTCCCGTGTGCTGGTGAAAGATCCTCGCTATGCCGTAACGGTCATGTTGGTCAGTGGCGGATATCCGGAAGCGTATGAAAAAGGAAAAATCATTAGCGGATTAGACCAAGTCTCTTCAGACAATATTCTTTTCCATGCCGGGACCAAACTTGAACAGGGCGAAGTCGTTACCAATGGCGGACGTGTGATAGCCGTCAGCTCTTACGGAACAACTCAAGACGAGGCTCTCGCTCATTCGTATGCCGGTGCTCAAGCCCTTGACTTTGAGAAAAAATATTTCCGAAGAGATATCGGATTTGATTTATAAAAGAAAAGTTTCAAAGGGAGTGTGTCAAAATGCAAATTTTGCTACACGCCCTTAAGGTGCGTCAGAATGGGTAAGATGCAAGACGCTGAGGGTAAGGGTAAAGGAGTTTACTCTTGTAAATGACTGTAGCCCTCATCCCGAAAGCGACGAAGCAGACTACCCATTATGACACACCGTCTTAAAATTTATCCCAAAGTCCTTACTCTTTCCGAATACTTCTTTGATTGTTTATTATGGAATATATAACACATACTTTATCCAATGGCCTGCGTATGGTGCATCTGCCTTCGGAATCGCCCGTAGCTTATTGTGGATTTACGGTAAATGCCGGTGCCCGGGATGAGAATCCGGAAGAACACGGGCTGGCTCATTTCGTAGAGCATATCTTGTTTAAAGGGACCGAGAAGCATCGGGCTAATTATATCCTGAACAGGATGGAGCAGGTAGGTGGTGAACTGAATGCCTATACGACCAAAGAGGAGACTTTTGTCTATTCGATATTCATGCGCGAACATTTTCTTCGGGCTTTTGATTTACTGGTAGATCTGGTGTTCCATTCCATCTTCCCCGAGGCGCAAATCGAAAAAGAACGGGATGTGATTCTGGATGAAATCAGTTCGTATGAGGACAGCCCTTCAGAATTAATCTTTGACGATTTTGAGAATCTGCTTTTCAAAGGACATGCATTGGGACATAACATCTTAGGTGATGAAGCCTCGTTGGAACAATTGGGGCCGGAGAGCGGACGTTCCTTCATGCGCAGGTTCTATACACCAGATAATATGGTGTTTTTTTCCATGGGAAATGTCCCGTTCGGGCGGATTGTCCAATGGGCGGAGCGTCTGATGTGTGATATCCCGAGCCAACCTCATCAACTGAATCGGCAAAGACCGGAAAGGGTACCATCCTCTTTCCTATCCTTGCAACGCGATACACATCAAGCACACGTTATGATCGGGAATCGAGCCTATAGCATGTATGATGATAAGCGCATCGCTTTGTTCCTGCTGAACAATATTTTGGGAGGACCTGGCATGAACAACCGCTTGAATCTTTCTTTGCGCGAACACAACGGACTGGTCTATAACGTAGAATCAAATATTACGGCTTATACCGATACTGGCTTGTTCAGCGTCTATTTCGGTACCGATCCGAAGAACCGGAAACGTGCCATGAAGCTGGTACATCGCGAATTGGAGAAATTCCGCACGGCTCCGCTCTCCGAACGCCAGTTGGCCTCTGCAAAAAAACAGGCTTTGGGGCAATTGGGCATATCGGCTGATAACAGAGAAGGGCTCTTCCTGAATTTAGGAAAAAGTTTTCTGCACTATAACCGCTTCGACTCAATGGAGGAGGTTTTCCGACAAATCGAACGGATCACGGCCGAAGAAATCCATACCGTTTCCCGGGAACTTTTCGACCCCGAACAATTATTTACGTTAATCTATGAGTGATTTAAAATAAAATCTTTATTTTTGTAGGAATCTTTAACTATGGGGAAAAGATGGAACAATTACTTCAATACATTTGGAAATACAGATTATATCGGACTACCGATATGCGGACAACGCAAGGTGAGGAACTGGAAATCATAGATCCCGGCATCCAAAATCGGGATGCCGGTCCTGATTTTTTCAATGCGAAAGTAAAAATCAACGGAACCTTATGGGCGGGAAGCGTGGAAATCCACCAAAAAGCCTCCGAATGGTACAAGCACGGGCATGATTCGGACAAGGCCTATGACAATGTCATCCTGCATGTTATTGCCGAAGAAGATGTCCAGGTATTTCGGAATGAAGAACCCATCACACAATGGCTCATGATTATTCCTCAAGCCATCCAAAACAATATCGAATGGTTATTGAACCGCGATGGGGATATCACTTGCTTTGAACGCTTGCCGGAAATCGCTTCCATTCACCGAAGGGAATGGATGGACCGATTGCTCTGCGAACGTCTGGAGCGGAAAACTCAAGATATCTACAAATGGCTCGACCAATATGCTCAAGATTGGAACGAAGCTTTTTACATCTTGCTCTGCCGGAATTTCGGATTCGGGGTAAATAACGATATCTTTGAGCGCCTGGCGCGTAGTCTCCCGTTGAAATATATTCAAAAACAACGCGGAAGTGCTTCACAAATCGAAGCACTTTTCTTCGGACAAGCTGGAATGCTGGAGGAAGCCAGCCCAAAGGAATTTCATCATTACTACCGATTCCTGCAAAAAGAATATCAATTCTTGCAGAAGAAATTCGGACTGGAGCCCTTGGAATCCCATCTATTCCGCCGTTTGCGAGTACGTCCAGCCTCATCGCCCTATATCAAGCTGGCCCAATTAGCCTCTATCTGGGTCAAGCACGACACACTCTTTTCAGCTTTGTTGAATGCCGGGAACCTACGCGAGATAAAATCTTATCTCCATGCAGATACCAGTGAGTTTTGGGATACACACTATAACTTCCGCGATAGCTCGCCGGTACGCAAGAAAGTATTAGGCGACAAAGCTCTGAATATTATCCTTATCAATACCGTTGCCCCGATGATGTTCGCCTATGGCAAGTATCATCACCTGACGGAATATACCGAACGTGCCCTGACGATATTGGAACGCATTCCTCCGGAAGAGAATCATATCATCAATATGTTCCGTTACGCCGGAATCATCGCCCAAAATGCCGGAGACACGCAAGCATTGATTCAACTGAAACGGAATTATTGCGAACAGAAAAAGTGTCTTTATTGTCACTTCGGGTTTCAATTATTAAAGCAGTTATAGCCAGATTTTGAACCGAGTAATGCCATCGGCATAGGTTTTCAAAGAGAAAGAACACTGATGACGTTGGAGTACCTCACGGATAAAAATAAGCCCGATGCCCTGTCCGTTCGGCTTGGTCGAGAAAAAGGGGCTGAACAGCTTGGCTTCGGTCTCCTTGCTGATGCCTTTCCCGTCATCACCTATTTCCAGACATATCGGATGCGCGGTAGTACGGATATAGATATGCCCCTGCCGGCCTATCGATTCGGCTGAATTCTTGATGATATTCACCAAAACCTGCTCAAACAACGAGCGGTCTATTTCCACCTCCGGCAAATCCCCGTCCAGCTCCATCCGAAGTTCAATATGCCGGTTCATGCAAATAGTTTCCATGAAGCGTTTACATGAAGTTACCAATTCATTCAGCGAAGTAGGCTTACGCCGGGGTTCCGGAATGCGCACCACATCAGCGAAGTTCGTGATAAACCGACTCATGCTATAACACCGGTCAATAGATATCTGCAACACATCGCACACATCCTGCATATCCGCCATCCCGCTAAAAGTAGACTCCAAAGTATCTAACGTAGAGGTTATTCCAGCAGTTGTATTGTTGACTTCATGCGAAATCATGCGGATAACCTTCTCATACGCCTTCTTCTCTGCC
>DWYO01000253.1 GCA_019118725.1 Candidatus Parabacteroides intestinavium
TTAAAATTATTATATCCACAAATCTCCGTAATGGTCGATGAATAGTTTCATGCCTTCACGGATGCGTTTCCGCTTCTCCGCATCTTCCTCGCTCCATTGGTCTGTACGCTGGTACTCCTCGAAAGCATAAATCATCTTGCGGATGATGTTCAGCCATTCCGCATAGCCTTTGTCTTCTCCATACTTTTCAATGATATTGCCCGGTGTACCGCCGTATGGCCCTTTTTCTGCTTTCAAGAAAGCCCGAAGATGGTTGGCGATAATCCTTGCCAAACGTGTGTCCAAAGACCATACGTCTTCATACGACACTTCCGCATATCCCTCGTGGCATTTGGCTTTCCATGCTTTTTCTTTCCATGCCGGTGTCTTATTCATATCTTCTCTTTTTCTTGCAAAGGTATTCGTGCTAAATGCCAAATCGTGGCAGAGCAGAAAAATAATTTGCCTATGCTTCAATTCAGCACATTTAATGATTTCTTTTGCGAGCAAAAAAGATTATGGAAGATTTTGATTTGCCAGACATTCTGACAGGAAGAATTGAGAAAAGGAAAAAAGAAGAAGCCGAATGGAACGCCTCATGTCTTTTAGTGGAAGAATTGCTTTGCCTGCAACTGCTGGGATTTTCTTCCCGGCAAATAGTAGAAAGAGTTAATCCCGAAGTTAACGAACTGCTAAAAAGGAAGGCAGCAAAAGCCACACGGGAGCTTGACAGAGCGAAACGGATATTAGACAGACAGGCAAAAGCAGGAGTTATAACCATTCCTTATTATGCGGTCGATTATCCTTATCATTTCAGAAACCTTTGCAATGATACTCCTCCGCTCATTCATGTTTCAGGCAATTTGGAACTGCTCAACCGGAACGATACAGTTGCCATTATCGGTGCCCGCGCAGCTGATGCTGAAGGTTTGGACGCGGCTTATCGGTTTGCCAAGCAGATAGGCGGGCAAGGCCATGTGGTAATCAGCGGACTTGCATTGGGATGCGACACGGCGGCGCATCGGGGTTGTCTTGATGCGGAGGGGCAGACTATCGCCGTTGTCGCTTCCGGATTGGACATCACACATCCAAAAGTAAACAAAACCTTACAGGAGGAAATCGTGGCAAAAGGTGGAACTATCGTGTCCGAACATCCGTTCGGCGTGAAAGCAAACCCTACGAG
Organism: Candidatus Parabacteroides intestinavium; assembly: GCA_019118725.1. Classification (GTDB taxonomy): domain Bacteria; phylum Bacteroidota; class Bacteroidia; order Bacteroidales; family Tannerellaceae; genus Parabacteroides; species Parabacteroides intestinavium. The sequence goes on from DWYO01000253.1 coordinate 1,163, forward strand.
ACTGGTTGCCCGATGCCGTATGCAAGTGGCTTTGACCCAATCGGTCATCGTGGCGCAATGCCCCATTATCAGCGGAACCATGTATGCCGTGCGTTTCGCACAGGAATATGACGGTGATTTCTTTGGTTGGGAAAACGACATTTATGCGGTGGAGTATGACACATGGGATGAACTGAACTCCGGCAACAAATTCTTACTGGATTATAATCTTGCCATTCCTCTCCGACCGGAACAAAACATTGCGCTGAATCAATATTATCAACTAACAATAAACAACAGCAAAAATGATACTGAAAGAACTTATCATGAAGGTTGACTTCGACAGCCTTCTCCCGTATCTGGAGAAATGGGAAAAGAAGAATTTGGATAACATCTATGCCTTCCGTGAAGCATACGATATTCTTAGGAACATGGAACCGGACAAGGATTATAGAGGGGAAGTTACCATAATAACGACAACAAGAGAAGACGGAACAAAAATCACACAGGTAAACTTCTTGGACGATAATGTATGGGAGAAAGAATTGGCTAAAGAATTTGTTTTTCCCAACGGCATGCAGCTCAATATGGAAGAACTTGCCATGCGCTGCCTGTGGGAAATCACTTTCTATGGTTTCTCACCCGTAGATCGTGAAGACACATTCTCCAAGATGTTCGGCAGGCGGAAGCCGCTGAATCGTTACGAAGTGGCATTGGACAAGTTGGAAGAAAGCATGTGGAAGCATCAGACCCCTCGCAAGTTCCGTGCAAGGGATGAAGACGGTGCACGGCTGACCATTGCACATTTCCCATTCAAGTTTTGTAACAAGCCGATGAACCGCAGCAAGAAAAAACGGAAATACCGTCAAGACAAGCGCGAAGAATATCTTGAGGTCATGGCAAAACGGGAAACGCTCATACAGATGCTTACCATTCCGGGCAGCAGCTTTAAGCGTAGCGATGTGGAATTTTTGTTCGATATTGCGTATGGCATCCGGTATGATTATTGTTCCGTTATTCTTGGAACAAACGGACGGTTGGACTATATCCTTGAGTCCATGACAAAATACCAACAGCTTGATTTAAGCCGATATGACCATGCGATTGTATTTATCCGCTATTCTTCCTGTTATCCGCCGGATGATACAGAACTGGAGACATTCCGTCAAGCGGTGCATAACCGATTGGGATATGAAAATATCCTGTTCGGTACTGCCGTAGAGAATAATGAATGTGAACAAATAAAAGTTATGTTGCTATTGAATAAAGCTGTTTGAAGATAGCAAAGAAGAAAGTGCAGATCAATTTTTAGCACCTTCTTCTTTGTTGTATTTCCTTGAATTTCGATTCGGCCAATATATACCCTCTGAGAACGAAGATATACTTCATCGCCAGTTTAATATATACTGCAACAGCCAACGAAGATATACTTCATCGGCAAACGAAGTATATCTTCATTTTCAATGTAGTCGGGTTGGGTAAATTACGAACATTCATATTTTCTTATATGGGATTTATAGAAAAAGGAAAAAATTATCCGATACAGTGCATGACGATACTGACCATAATCTCTTTCTCCTCCATGCGTGACTCAGCAACCATAATTGTAAGTGCAACCAGCGTATGGTCGGCTATGCGTTTCTGACCTTTTCCGTCATACAAGATGCCGTTGCAGTTGAGGAAGTATAGAAACAAAGCTGCCGCTATGCGCTTGTTGCCATCGTTAAAACTGTGGTTCTTGGTGATGAAATAAAGCAGATTGGCAGCTTTCTCTTCCACCGATGGATAGACATCCTTTCCTGCGAAACTCTGGTAAATGTTTCCAATGCTGCCTCTGAATGAATCATCCTTTTCATGACCGAACAAGTCCGACTCGCTGCTGAAACGCATTGTGTCAATCAAGCTTCGGCACTCTTCGTAGGTAAGAACGTATGTGCCTTTATGTCCCTGCGGTCGGGACATCCGTTGATGGTCGTAATCATCGAGCATGGAAAGAGCCACGCTATAGTCTTCAAATACATTGAGAATTTGTTGAAAATCCGTCATACCTCTTGTCTCATTCATTTCCAATGGGTTTTCTTACTCCGCCGCCTTAAAGTTATACACCGGCTTGATGACATTCACCACAGATACAGTCTCGCTGATATTGCGGATAATCTCGTCCTTGGGCTTATACACCATCGGCGACTCGTCCTTGGTATCTTCGTTCACGCATTCTGTATAGATACCTTGCATGGAGCGGGCATAATCATCCAAATTGATGTTCTGGAACGCTTGGCTTCGGCTCATGATGCGTCCTGCACCATGGGGAGCCGAGCAGTTCCAGTCTTCGTTGCCTTTGCCGATACAGATGAGGGAGCCGTCGCGCATGTTCAACGGGATGATACATTTTTCTCCGGCATTGGCTGAGATGGCACCCTTGCGGATGATATTGTCATCGCTAATATAGTTATGGATGCTTTCAAACTGAAGGTCGTTTTCACACATGTCGGAATATCCCTGACTGATAAGGTAATCCATGATAAGTCCTGTAATCATACGCCGGTTAATCTTTGCCCATTGCTGGCAGAGTCTCATGTCGTGTAGGTAATCTTCCCGACAGCTGCCTTCCAAGTAGGACAAATCTGGTGGTATCGTAGGTTTACGCATCTTGAACGAGTTGTGCAGTTTGCGGATAACGTCTTGCAACTCGTCTTTCCGTCCGGTCTGCTTATATTCCGCAATCAGACGGTTCTGTTCTTCCATCAGTTCCGCCCAACCGGACTGGCATTTCACGGCTAGCTTCTGGTAAATATCGGCAACTTGTTTGCCCAGATTGCGGCTTCCGGTATGTACCACCAAATAATGCAGGTTGCTTTCATCCCTGTCCAATTCTATGAAATGGTTTCCTCCGCCCAGCGAACCGATGGAAAGATTGAGGCGTTTCGTCTCTTTCAATTCCCGGTAACAACGCATCTGTTTGATGAGATTCTTGCTCTCGCGGTAAGCATCCATATACTTTTGTGGCAATGGTGCATACTTGTTATCCCGATAATTACGTCCTGACGGGATGTGGCGAAGGATAAACTCGTTGAGAGCATGATAATCTATCTCATTCACGCAGACGAACGGCTGCACCAAAATGCCACAGCCTATGTCAACACCTACGATATTGGGGATAACCTTGTCTCCCAAGTCACCTGTAAAGCCAATGACACAGCCTGCCCCTGCATGAACATCAGGCATGATGCGGATTTTGCAACCGCCGAATGCGGGGATAGTCAGCAACCGTTCTATCTGTTCGATGGCGGTTGCTTCGATATTGTCCGTGAATATCTTCACGTCGTGATTCTGAATGTTTCTCATTGTTTTCACCTATTTAGAGTTTACAAGTGCAAAAATAAGAGAAGGCGTGTGCCGAATTGAGGCATAAGCAAAAAATATCAACCCCGTGCTTTATTTTGGCACAGAAAAACACTTCCTTTGCGCAAAACTATTTGCTTATGACACTGAAAGAATTGGTAATGATGGTAGATTTCGACAGCCTTCGTCCCCACTTGGAGAAGTTTGAGCCGGAACATCTGGATAACATTTATGCTTTCCGCGAGGCATACGATATTTTGCGCCGCATGAATCCTATCAAAAATGGACAACATGAAATTCATGTAAGTTGGAGCGGTGGGGAAATGGAGGGTGAAAAGAAATGGATAAGCGTACATCCCATGCATGAAGTCAGTTGGGAGGAAGATTTGGCTGCGGATGTTGTGGTTGCCGATGACATACACCTCACCAATGAAGAACTTGCTATGCACTGTTTGTGGGAAATCACTTATTGGGGTTTTTCCCCACAAGAACAATTAGAAACCTTTAATCGGAGGTTTAATCACCATAAGCCAGCCAACCAATATGAAATTGCTTTGGACAAGCTGGAAGAAAGCATTTGGAAGCATCAAACTCCACGGCGGCTTCGTTGCCGAGGAGAAAACGGAGAACGGTACACCACCCGGCAAAGCACTCGTTACTTGTTCAACGAGCGGAAGAACCGCTCCAAGCGGAAACGGGAATACCGTCAGGACAAACGGGAGGAATATTTGAAACGGATGGTTGCACGCGAGAACCTGATAACACAGCTTTCCGCCGAAGGAAGTAGTTTCAAGAGAAGTGATGTGGATTTCCTGCTTCACATTGAGTA
>DWYO01000254.1 GCA_019118725.1 Candidatus Parabacteroides intestinavium
AAATGAAAGCTATACACCCTCCAAAAACCTGCATTACAAGGCAAGTAATCCACCTGTTGCACCTTCTCGGTCCCGACCGCCTGCATATACATGGCATCGGTCATGTTTTTCATAAGAGGCATGGCTATAACAGCTACCTCCTCTGGTGTTTTCAGCGAAAGAATTGCTTCTTTGATAAACCGAATACCACAACCAGAATTGTAAATACTTTGCCCATCATTCGTCTTATAAGAGACTCTGTCCACGTAAACCGTACGACTCCGGTTTACCTCCGGCGCGATATTTGCCGTGCGAATATGATAAACTACGGCAAGGACCATCACCATCGAGATAGCCAGTCCGGTACCGATAATATAGATGGCACTGAAAAAGCGTCGTTGCTTCATCATCTGCCATGCCTGTCTGATATATAAACTATATCGCATAAGTATTTCGTTTTTAAGTTTTTAAGTTTACCCGTTCATAAGTTCCCAGTATACTTCAACCTGAAAGAACTCATAAACTTGATAAATAAGCCCCATACTCCGAAGTTTCAAGGGATGAAACTTTAGTTTCACCCAATGAAACTACTGTTTCATGCCTTGAAACGCTCCGATTTCCCGAGACTTTTTCTCATTCATCACGCAAGGCGTCCGAAGGATTCATGTGTGATGCCTGATTGGCGGGGATATAAATCGCAATAACAATGCTGACCGCCAAGATGCACCAAGTGATGAAATTGGTAATCAGGAAGCGGAGCGGTTTGTTGTCCGGCAGGTAATTACCTCCGTCATACGCGCCTAAGGTTCCCGTCATATCGAGCGCTACCAATTGTATTTCAATAAACATCGCAATGATTCCGGCCACACTCATCAAGCAAATACCTTCCCAATAAAACATCCAACGGATATTCGCCCGGGTCGCCCCCATCGCCATCTGCAGTCCTATCTCACCTTTTCTCCGGCTGATACGGTACCAGAAGGTTCCGATAACACAAAGGATAATGTTCAGCAAAAAGAACAGGAACAAGAGCATATTAGAACGGATTTCGTTCGAGATACCGAATGACTTATCTGTCTGCTGGTGGATATGCTTATACGAGTCGAATGATAGCAAATAATAATTCCCTATGCGCAATTCGGAAGTAAGCCGGTTTTTGAACGCACCAATCACCTCTGCCTCCTTCACGCCGTTCTTGAGCCGGATAGCAATCTCATAATCGGTACAATTGCTCCCGTTAGCGCGCTCAAAAGAGTAGAACTTCGTTGTCGGACGTAGATAATCGAAGCGCTTCGTGTTGCCGACCACGCCAACGACCTGATAGGTAACCCGACCATCCATATAACATACGATTTCTTTCCCGACCGCCTGCCCATTTGGAAAAAGAATTTTTGCCAATGTTTCATCCAAGATAACGCTATGTTCGTTTATCTGAAAATCTTGCAAGGATACCTCTTTCCCTTCCGGATCGGTATAATGGAATACCTTGAAGTAGTCGCCCCGTATGTCAGATGCATGCCACATACCGTTTATCCATAGCGTTGTATCTTGTGGAGACAAAATACCTCGCCCATAATAACTTTCCCCACCCGGGGTGGACATATCCCGAAAGAAAGCGATCGCTTCCACCTCCGGCATCTGTTTCAACCGGTCGATAATGCGAAGAAAATTCGCCTCTTTTTCCATGGAATCAGCCGCTGCCTCCTGGTATTCCGAATGCGTATCGGGCAATGTGCCCAACTTAATCTGCCATGTATCTTCCAAACTTTGATGACTGGGCAAATGGTAATTAAAGTTCAGGACGAAGAAATAGTCCGTAATGTACCACAAAAAGCAAAACACCAGGCAAAGCTCCAGCAGGATGCTGATGTTGTTCCTCCAGCGGTTCCGTAATTGAGTCAATATCATGCGTAACATCTTTCTTCCTCCTTATTTAATGATTAATGATTCCACAATAGGCCGACGGGCATACTTCCACGCCGGAGCCAAAGCAGATAGCAGGTTCAATATCAGGCAAACTCCTAACGTGATTGCCATGATTCCCCAATTGAACAGGAAGCTGAACGGGATTTCCAGCTCTACATTGTCCGGAAGCGCGTTAATGCTTCCTTCGTTCATAATAAAGTCTGTAATCCAGTCGCGCGTGAAGTAAAAGATAACCCACGAAAGGAGCAATCCAACAAGGCTACCCAAGAAAGTAAACAAGAGGTTCTCACTAATCACCTGCCGGAAAATTTCGCTCCGCGATGCACCGAACGAACGCCGGATACCCAGTTCTTCCATACGCCGTTCCATGCGCGAATCCGCCATTCCGGAAAGGCTGACCGCCGGTATCAACAGGAAAATCAGGTAAAACACCACATAGCGGGCTATTTCTTGGACGTAATCCGGTTCAGTATTAACCAAGCGACGGAAAACGGATTGCCAATGCTTGTCGGGCTGGCCCAATAAAGAAATTTCATAATCGGGATAAATCTGTCCGTACCGACGGACATTTTCTATCACTTGCTGCTTCACATCATTCACCTTACCCTTCTCTTTCACCAACAACATGGCATTAAAATACCCCAATGTCTGCGTCGGGTCAAAGTAGGTACGCATCTCTTCTTTATAAAGAGAGAAAGGAACATACACCTGTGCGTAAGTAGAGGATAACAGGGCAGAAGCACCCTGAACTACTCCCCTTACCTGATAGCTCTTAAAACCGATAAAAATCTCTTGCCCGATAGCCTTATCCGCCTCACCGAACAATCGCTTGGCAATGCCTTCGGTAATTACCGTTGCACGGATAGCCGATTCCTCATCCGCTTTCGAGAAGGGTTTGCCTGCCAAGAAGCGAAACGGATAGACCGTCCAAAAGTCGGTATTGACCGGTTTCATGACAATTTCAATCTGTTCTTGCGTACCTATCGGTTGCAGGTAATCAATCAGATTCTCCCGATAGGTAATCGCCATAGCCTCGATATCCGGAATATCCGCTACACAGGTCTGTATAAAAGGCAAAGAAATGGCAGCACTTGATATGCCACCCTTTTTATTCTTTACCATGGCCATTTTCAGGCTCAACGTCCTATCCCGATTGTTCTCCGGATAAAGGTTCGCCAATTTCAGGTAGAAGCTAATAGACAACACCATGACCATCGAGATAGCCAATCCCGTACTGATAATGTAAACGGCACTGAAAAAGCGTTCTTGCCTCATCAGTTGCCAAGCTTGTTTGATATATAAATTATACCTCATACGTTTTTGGGGTTATTTATGTTCCTACCCAATCTGTCTTCCATCAAAGAAGCGGATAGTACGGGAGGTCTGTTTGGCTTGTTGCTCGTTGTGCGTTACCATCACGATGGTACGCCCGTCCTCCTGATTCAGTTTGTGCAGGATTTCCATGACCTCGGCACCCATCTTGGAATCCAGGTTTCCGGTCGGCTCATCGGCCAAGATGATTTCCGGATTACCGATAATGGCACGGGCAATGGCCACACGTTGGCATTGTCCTCCGGAAAGTTGCGTGGGGAAATGGCGCATACGATGAGAGAGACCAACCTTCTCCAGTACGGCAACGGCCGCCTCACGACGCTCTTTTGCGGAAACGTGCGGACGATATAATAAGGGGAGTTCTACATTATCCAACACATTCAGGGAGTTGATCAGGTGGAACGACTGGAATACGAATCCCAGCTTCTGGTTCCGAAAGGCAGCCAGTTGCTTGTCATCCATATTCGCCGTGTTCACACCTGCAATCTCCACTGTTCCACTCGTTGGTAAATCTAAAAGTCCCATAATGTTCAGTAAAGTAGATTTTCCGCAACCTGAGGGTCCCATGATACTGAGGAACTCACCTTTATTAACGGTCAGGTTGACATTTTCCAATGCTACGGTTTCTAATTCTTTCGTACGATAAATCTTTTCTAATCTTGTTAATGTAATCATGACGGTATATTTTATTCGTTATTTAATCTGTTTTTTAATTGACTTGATTTTACTCATAATGCAACGTATCTGCCGGGTTCATCCGGGTGATCTTCCCGGCCGGGATGCTGATGCCCAAATAAATCATAAGACCTAATACCAGATAGGTAGCTCCGAAAGTGGTGAAGAAACGCCATCCGGTGTAAGCCAAACGGTCGGTATCGGGCATGTCCAGGTAGAGCATATTGGCCATATAGATAATCGCAATGGGCAAAGTCAGCAACAAAAGAAGCAATCCCTCTCCATAAAGCTGGCCCCGCAAGCGGCTCTTTGAGGCCCCAAGAGCTGAGCGTAACCCGATTTCCGCCCGGCGTGATTGGGTCCGGAGCCAGAAGGTTCCGACAATCCCGAAAAAGATATTCGCCATCATAAAAGACACAAGGGCTATTTTCTTCTTTTGGTTGTCTATTCTATTTTTAAGCGCAGAATCGCGAAAATCATTCACGGGCTGAATATTCGATATGTATAAATTCCCCACTTCCAAACGTTCGCTCTGACGTTGCAGGAAAGCATCTATATTTTTCGGATCAAAGCCATTTTTCATCCGGATAAAGCACTGAAAATGACCAATATCCAAATTTTTCATTCTATCTATCCAATCCTTGTCCGTCCGCATCAAATAGTAATAACGCTCCTCTCCATCTTCAAATTCATTATAACGAATAGGAGTCGTAACAGCTGCGATTGTTTCTCCCGTAAGGTCATTTTTATTATACTTTACCTTCTTTCCAACTCCAGACTCTGTCCCAAAAAATTTCTTTTCCATATCAGCCGAAATAGTAATTGTACCCTGGCTATGCAGAAGCTCATCCGCCAAGGGCTTTCCTTCTTTTGTTTGAATACGGAATACCCGGAAGTATTCTAAATCCACAACCAGTTGGTGATAAATATTTGACATCATGTTGTCTTGCGTAATGGTTAATGTATCATTTTCCCGAACTAATACCGAATAAGCATTCGTTGCTAAATAAGGACACGAATACTTCCCTATACCAGCCGCTTCTACTTCTGGACATTGGCGTAAGCGTTCCGTCAATTCGATAAAATTCTCACCAGTCTGTGTGCGCTGTACAGAATCGGTTGTTTCTGTATGTTTTCCCACATTGACCACATAAACATTATTCGTATCGAAACCCAACGGGCGCATATAAGTATACGTATCGACTAATA
>DWYO01000255.1 GCA_019118725.1 Candidatus Parabacteroides intestinavium
TGATACCTATCAGCAAGTGAAGAAGGTATATTCCATCAGCATACTTTATTTTGATTTGGGTAAGGGGAATGACTATCTGTACCATGGACAGAATCGTTTTGTAGGCGTGCATACCCATGACGAACTGTTGATTACCGTTAAAGAAGCTGGAGCAATTGTACAGAAACTGCCCGGTGAAATTTTTCCGGAATACTATTTGATTCGGGTTAATGAGTTCAATCAAGTGGCCAAAACTCCATTGGAAGAATGGATACAATACCTTAAGACGGGGGTTATCAATCCTGATACGACAGCTCCAGGATTGCCCGAAGCTCGCGAAAAATTGCGTTATTATGATATGTCCCAAGAGGAACGTCATGCTTATGATGAGCATATCAATGCTATAATGATACAAAATGACGTGCTAAGTACAGCCAAACAAGAAGGTCTTGAGGAAGGTCGTGCAGAAGGTCGTGCAGAAGGACGAGCAGAAGGTCTTGAGGAAGGTCGTGTAGAAGGACGAGCAGAGGGGGAGAAGAAAAAAGCGTTGGATGTAGCTCATAATCTGAAATCAATGGGGCTTTCTGTGGAGATGATTGTCAAAGCGACAGGCTTGAGTGTGGAAGAGGTGGAGCAATTGTCTTGAAGTTTTAGGCACGGATAGGCCTATAGGCTTGAATATCATTTCATTTTGGTGAAAATTTCCTTCATGCCGTCAGGATTCATAGGAGTCATATCCACCAGGTCGAGCGATTTGACCATGTGCAATGTGCCCTGCTTATAAGTCTGGAAATGCTCTGAAGCGATATGTTTCTTATAAGCTTCTTGGTCGGCATAGATTTCAAGAATACGTATCTGGCACGAATCCCGGTTCTGCACCATCGGATAAATGGCTATCACACCCGGCTCCTTGCGGACGGACTCCGCTCCTACATTCCTAGCGAACGTCAGATATTCGTCCAAGTATTCGGGGTAGACCTCTATCTCGGAAATGCGTACCAGCATTTCGCTTTCCAGGCTGTCCGGAGCTTCGTCATATTCGGGGATGATGTGGGTGTGCACATCCACCATTCCTTGATGGTTGTCATTGTTCGCTGTCATCGGTGCGTGGTTGGACAAAAACATTAACGGCATTAAATACAGTATTTTCATTGCATTCTTTCTTATAATTTTTTAATTGTAAATTTTCAGCCACATCCAGCGAGTCTTTCTGTCAGTTGGGTGTCTTGTATAAACTCGGAGTGCAGCCTTTTAATTTCTTGAACAGACTTGTAAAATGTCGGACGGATGGATAACCGAGGTCTTCTGCTATTTCCGCCACACTCCTGTCTGTCCGTCGTAACAAGTCACAGGCAACGCTGATTCGCTTGAACTGCACATACTCATCGGTTCTTTTCCCGGTCTCAAATTTGAGCAAATCATCAAAATAGGCGGAAGACATATTCTGCACTCGTGCACAACTCTCAGCCGAAGGCAGTCCCGTGTGTCGGGGTTGTCCGGTAAAGAAATAACGCTCCAACCATTTGTCCGTTTTCTCTACTATTTCTGCATGGACATCATGACGCATGATGAACTGCCGATGATAGAAGCGGCTTCCGTAATTCAGCAGCAACTCTATTTTATTACCGATAAGCTTACGGCTATACTCGTCCACACCCCAGCGCAATTCATTTTTGATGCTTTCCATGCAATCCTTAAATACCATCCTTTCACGGACTGACACATGGAGTGCTTCGTTTTGCCGGTAATGAAAAAATGTATAGTCATTGAAATGCTCCCCGAGGGATGTCCCGCTTATCAGTTCCGGGTGAAAGCAAAGCAGTATATGGTCTTTTCCTCCACCCCATGTCATACAGTTTATCGGTTGTCCAGGTGACAGAAAAACAAGTGTCCCGTCAGAAAAATCATAATTCTTCTGCCCGTATGCCATGCTCTGGGAGCAGCGTCCCTTCATCAGCACAGAATAGAAATCCATCTGCAGCAATTCTTGAATGCGCAAGTCTGGCATCTCTATGAGGCTGACCAACGGATGCAGGGTCTTTTCCAAGAACATATTGTTGCATTGAGTTATCGTATCGACTTTCATTATCATTGTATCCATTCCATGAGCTTTCTGTCAATAACCGCACAGATTGTTATTATAAAAAGGTATAGAAGCTACCGATGTGACAACTCCTATACCTTTTCGGGCAGTTCAGGCGGATGCGCCCGTCAATCATTTGCCTAATTTCTCGTACTCCTCGTCCGTCACAGGTTCCAGCCATTCGTTGGAGGCGTTTTCTCCAGGGATTTCAAAGGCGAGGTGTGCGAACCAGCTGTCTGCAGCCGCACCGTGCCAGTGTTTCACATTGGCGGGAATGTGGATGACATCGCCCGGAAGCATCTGTACGGCAGGCTTGCCTTCTTCTTGATACCATCCCTTGCCGGCCACGCAGACCAGCATCTGCCCGCCGCCCTTCGTGGCGTGGTGGATGTGCCAGTTGTTGCGGCAACCTGGCTCGAAAGTCACGTTGGAGAAAGGTATCTGCTCCGTAGAAACCCGTGCAAGGTAGCTGTTGCCGATGAAATACTTGGCGTATGCAGTGTTCGGCTCTCCGATGGGGAATATCATTTCGCGCTGGAAAGCAGCTTTGCCGTCTTCGCCGGCGGTGTCGTCAGCCCACACGTCTTTAGCCAGGCGGAATGCGCCCCACGCATTGGGCCATCCTGCATAGAAGGCGATGTGCGTCAGCATTTCCGATATTTCAGTGCGGGTGATGCCGTTCTGCTTGGCGAACTGGAGGTGGTGCGTCAGCGACGAGTCGATGATGCCCTTGCCGACCAGTGTGGCGATGGTTATCATGCTCCGGTCGTGGGGGCTGAGTCCCGGACGGTTCCATACTTCCCCGAAAAGCACGTCGTCGTTAAGCTCGGCAAACTTCGGGGCAAATTCTCCCAACTGCACGTGTCCGGCAGTCTGCGTAATCTTTTCTTGTGCCATAATTCCTTGAATGTTAGTCATTGTAGACATTACTAATAAAATCAGAATCTTTTTCATACGTCTTATGTGTAAAGGTTTGTCATTCTATTATCTTTTTACGATTACAAAGGTACAGCAGGATGGGATACAAGGAGATAGACAAATCTCCGTTTTTTGTATCAATTTTACAGAAAATGAGGCTCCATCACTCCCTTTGTCAGTCTCCTCATGATTTCCATCTCGTTTTCTTCCCGGGTAAAAGAGTTAGGCTCTCTATCCGCTTCCTCCAGTCTGCCGTCCTGCATAAGGAAGCACAGCCCGATTTCCTGCGTGCTTAGGGTATGGACCACATGGACAATCATCGTACATGATTCCTACAATCATCCTGGATGATTCCTACAATCATCGTACATGATTCCTACCATCATCGTGCATGATTCCTCCGCTATCCCTATATTTTGTTTTTCTTATCTCTGTACCTTTATTCCTGTAGCCTTGCTTCATAATCGGGATGACTTTTAAGGAGATTCCGCAAAGTTACCCCGTAATCATTCACTCGCCCCTGCCTGAACCACGGATAGGACAACCAATATCGTCTGCCGACATTGGCAAGGCGGCTTATTTTTGCTCCGGAATTTAATGATTTTCATCATGGACAAGTTGCTTTTAATTTGGATACTGGAGCATATATGGAGTGAAGTAAAGGTGCAGATCAAGAACCTGCCGTACAAATTGGTTCGCTTGGTATTGAGGTTATCGCTACCCTAAGTCTGAGGCCACTTCCGCGGCTGCGGTGAGCCTGCCGATGTCTTCGCCTTCAATGCGTATGGCATTGGCTCGGAGTATGTTGGCGATGACACTGATATCATACTTCACGAGGTCGATGTCAAAGGTATCGACCGAACAGCTTTCGGGCGTAAATTTGAGCCCGACATCATACACTATTCCTCTGAGATTCATGGTTTCTTGGGCTTGGCCGAATGAGCATAAGAATGTCAGGAACATTCCCATCCAGATTCTTGCTTTCATCATGTTCTGTAGATTAACGTGAGTTTGATATAAGAATTAAAATTATTCGTTTGAAAATTAGGAACATATTGATAAAGGCATTGAATTTATAGTGCTCTATTATAACATTAAAGCGATTACCACTATATTCTCAGAGGCTAAAATTACGCAGATTTATTGTATGGCGGATGATTTTTGCAAAGAATTTGCCAAAGTACAGGAAAAATATAGGGTTGAAGACAAGAATCATAAGCATCGGGACAAACCTAACCGGATGAGTGATGCGAAAATCTGCCATAGCTGCATACTGCTTCTTTGAAAGAAAGCCCGCCATTGACGTGTGTTTCGTCAAAGACGGGCAGCTTACTATGTTCTGAGTTATATCGAACTCACGTTATCTACTGTTTTAGTTGAGGTATTTCTCTATCTCTGAATCTGCGACACGCTTATACGACATAGGTATTCCCAATGTGACAAGCGTTAAATCTGTATCGGTCAATTCTGTAATTTCCGTTGTTGTAGTAGGTACACCATTTCCGCTTACCGTAATCGTGTTCCCTGATTGTTTCCATTGGCCTCTTATTATATCCACTTCGCCTTCAGAGTCAAATCCGTCTATTCCGACTTCAATGTATTGCCCATCTGAACCAAACTGAATGTACTGTTCGCCGAAGAAGGTTTCCGTTTCGTCTGTATTAAAAGAATCCCATTTCCAAGTACCGACTATATCGGAAGAAAGAACTTCGCCATCATCATCGCTGCATGAATTGAGAGATAACATGCATACGGTCACGATTGCCATAAAAAATAGATTCAAATACTTTTTCATATTCAGTTTATTTTTAGTTTTAATTAGTTAGCTCTAAAAGTTATGGGTAAAGTGTATGTAGTTCGGACTGCGTTTCCATTTTTCTGTGCAGGTTGCCATTTGCCATTAGTGGTTTCGACCACACGGCAGGCTTCTTTGTCAAACGCTTCATTCAGGCTCTTTTCAACCTGCAAATCACTAACGCTACCATTCTTTTCAATCACGAACCGCACCACTACACGGCCTTGAATGTTGCCTCCTGAATTTGGATATTGGATATTTTGTGCAATATATTGCATCAGACCTGCATGACCACCATTCAAAAATTGGGGAGCGACATTTACATCAGAGACGGCATACAAATTATCATCCGATACTATTGCCTGTTGATCAGGAATTGAGGTTTCTTCTGTTTCAATATTTTCCTCTTTCACATTTTCTGTTGATAGTTGCATATCTGTATTATCATCTTTGGGAGGTGAATCCAAGCCAAATATTCCAGTGCTATTGAATATTAATTCCAATTTTTTTGGCCCATCAGTAGCGACACCTCTATATGAATACTTGTCAAAAGTCATGCGAAATTTATTTCTACCGTCTTTCCCTGTAAAAATAAAATTATCACCTGACATTTCTCCACTCATGCGTATTTTCCCGCCTAAGTTCACATTAGTATAAATCGCATTACTGATTTCATTGGCTTGTTCATCTACAACAAAAGTTAGTTCT
>DWYO01000256.1 GCA_019118725.1 Candidatus Parabacteroides intestinavium
AAATAATGTTAATTACCCCTAATCGGTTTGTACGGACAAAAGAAACCCGGAGAGATTCACATCAGTCCGGGTTCATACTTAAATTTATTACTCTATAAAAATTTGGAAAAAACAAAATGTTCTTACAATAGCATACCGCCAGCCACTTCTTCGGCTACGGCTTTTCCGCGGATAGCTTCTACCAAAGCCAGACCAAAATCGAATACCAGACCGGGACCTTTTCCGGTGATGACATTTCCGTCTACTTCAACATTGGCTCCGGTCGGTGTCGCACCAATCAGATATTCTTCAAAGCTTGGGTAACACGTAGATTTGCGGCCTTTTAACAAGCCTAATCCCCCTAAAACCAGCGGAGCTGCACAAATAGCCGCTACGATACGCCCCTCACGATACTGCTGCAACAAGGCCTCTTTTACCGAGGTCGAATTGTTCAAGTTGGTCGCCCCGGGAAGTCCGCCAGGCAATATAAGCGCTGCAGCTCCCGCAAACGATGCCTCTTCCATCAGACAATCCGCCTGAACCGGAATATTATGCGCACCGGCCACTACTTTTTCTCCGGTAATAGATACGGTTACCGTGTCAATACCTGCACGGCGCAATATATCCACTGTACCAAGGGCTTCCATCTCTTCGAAACCCGTAGCTAAAAACACAAATGCTTTACTCATTTTTCTGTTCGTTAGTTATTAAGTTTGTTAGTTTTTATGTAGGCAGAGCTTACTTCAACTTATACACATACGTTATCGTACCACTTTGATTATTGGCTCCGCTGATGCTGTTGAACGTTGCCCGCTTGGCAGCCTCCAACGCACTTCTTCTCATCGAAGCATTATCAATATTAGTTCCACGTCCGATTTCTGCAAAGATAACATTCCCTTTGGGATTCACCGTAATATTGATTACAATTTTTCCCTCTTCCTGAATGGTGTAAGCAGGACGAGGCAATCCACCTGCGCCCAATGAACGCCCGTTCAGGTTGAACGATCCGTAGCCACCAATACCTTCATTTTCACCATGATCAGAATTGCCGAACGGACTTCCTTGGTTTCCGGCACCTTCTGCCGCATCACCTTGGTTATTACCTTCAGCCGTCCCTATACCGAATGCTCCGGCCACCTTGTTGCTGATAGCCTCAGCCTGCTTGCGACGCTCTTCCGCAATACGTTTGGCTTCAGCCTCTTTCTGTTTCCGGATACGCTCCTGCTCTTCCGCTTCTTTCCGTCTTTTTTCCTCTTCCGCCTTCTTGCGTTGTTCCTCTTTCTTCTTTTCTTCATCCAAGGAAACACTCTCCTCCAGATCTTGCGTCAGCAAATCCTCTTTCGGAGTCTCTACCGGAGGTACCGGTGTAGGAGGTGGAGGGGTTGTTGTTTCTTGAGGAAGCTGCCGGCCGGTATACTGAGGCTCGAAAGTTCCAGCCGCACTATCTATATTGCCGAAGTTGACCAGCACACCTCCGTCTTCCTCCGGAACAGCGGCTTTAAGTACGGAGAACCAGAGAATCAGGAAAAGAACGGCATGGAAAGCCAACGACCCGATCAATCCATATATATCGTCTTTATTTAACTTCATAGGCATTCAGTTCTTTAACCAATCACCTTTGCGGCCTTGTGGCCAGCACCATCTTGAACTTATTTTCGTTCGCAATGTTAAGAATCTTCACGATTTCCTTATAAGGGACCGTTTCATCGGCATATAAAGCCACATACATTTCCGGCTCTTTCGCATAGCAATCTTGCAGGAAGGGAGTGATTTCCTGAAAAGAGACCTGCACCTCCTTTTGCTTGCCGAACGCGACATAATAATTCAGGTTGGCATCAATCGTGACGCGCGTCAAAGGCTTTGCGGCCGTTTGCTTTTGAGATTGGGGCAAAGTAACCTTGATGGCATTCGGAATCACGACCGTTGATGTAACCATAAAGAAAATCAATAGCAGGAAGATAACATCGGTCATCGAAGCCATGCTAAAGTTTTCTGATACCTTGGTTCTTCTTTTCAATGCCATGATCGTTTCAGTTTGCCGGTTCATTTAATAAATCCATGAACTCCATGGTGCGCATCTCCATTTTATTGACCACATTGTCCACTTGCGATACCAGATAATTATAAGCGAACAGGGCGATAATACCTACCACCAGTCCACCTACGGTCGTTACCAAAGCTTCATAAATACCGCCCGAAAGCAACGCCACGTCGACATTTGTTCCTGCATTTGCCATATCAAAGAAAGCGCGGACCATACCGGTTACCGTACCTAAGAATCCTAACATTGGTGCACCGGCAGCCGTTGTCGCAATCAAGGGAAATCCCTTTTCCAACTTGGCAACCTCCAGATTCCCGACATTCTCGATAGCTACCAACACATCATTCATCGGACGGCCTAAACGCGTGATTCCCTTCTCGATCATGCGAGCCTCCGGGGTGTTGGTACTCCGACAAAGATTCAGTGCAGAGTCAATTTTCCCTTCATGGATATAGTCCTTGATCCGGTTCATGAAGTTCACATCCTCTTTGGCTGCCCGCCGGATAACCAAAAGACGTTGAACGAAGATATAAATTGCGATCAGTGATAAGATCAGCAGGACAATCATAATCCAACCACCTTTGACGGCCAAGTCCAATATATTCATTTCTGCTTCAGCCGGAACGGTTGTAGCCGCTACCTGAGTCAAGTCAGGCATTTGGTCGGCTGCTTGTGCCGCAGCCTGTAATAAAAGTAAAAGACTCATTGTGATAAGTTTTTTGTGTTGTTATTTTTTGATTAATGTACTAAGCATTCTTTATATTGCCGGATTGTCTCTTTCAATCCCAAGTATAAAGCATCGCAGATCAATGCATGTCCAATTGAAACCTCATCGAGGAAAGGTATCTGCAAGCTGAAATAAGCCAGATTCAACAGACTCAAGTCATGTCCGGCATTCACGCCCAATCCTAAACTCTTGGCCAGCTGTGCCGCCTTGACAAATGGAGCTATAGCCTCTTCCTTGTTGATCGGATACAACGTAGCATACGGCTCGGTGTAAAGCTCAACACGGTCGGTTCCGGTCTTGGCGGCCCATTCGATATTGTCCAGTTCGGTTCCGACAAATATCGAAGTCCGAATACCATTACCATTAAACCGTTCTACCAGTTCAGACAAAAAGTCGAAATGAGTTTTGACATCCCATCCCGCATTGGAAGTGATAGCATCCGGAGCATCCGGCACGAGGGTAACCTGTGTCGGTTTGACTTTTAAGATAAGATCAATAAACCTCTCACACGGATAACCTTCGATGTTAAATTCTGTTTTGATTAAAGGCTTCAAGCCATATACATCTGCATAGCGAATATGACGTTCGTCCGGACGAGGATGAACCGTTATTCCCTGTGCACCAAATGCTTCCGCATCTTGTGCCACCTTCAAAACATCCGGCATATTGCCTCCGCGAGCGTTGCGGATAGTCGCTACTTTGTTAATGTTTACACTTAAATTTGTCATTGTATATCGTTAAATCTTTTTCTTTGATTATTTTTGCACCAAAGTCAGTTGCAAAAATAGCAGTATTTAGGGAATTAATGGACAAATGTTGGTAAAAGATTTTATAACAAAGGAAATCCCCGTGTTAAAAAGTTTTGATACCGGGGAATATGCTTTGGCTTTGATGGACGATTTTAAGGTAAACCATTTGCCTTTATTGGCCAATGACCTGTTTTCTTTACAAGCGTTGGTGTCCGAGAAAGAGCTTTTGTCGGCACCGGATTTATCCGTATCGTTGGCAAACTTGAATCTGACCGAGGACAGTTCTATTCAAGAAGATATACATATAATAGAGGCTTTGCCTTTGATGACATGTCGGGAGCTGAGTCTTTTGCCTGTGATTTCCAGTCAGCATGAATATTTAGGCGTACTGACACGCGAATCGTTGCTTGGAGCTCTGACAGAGCTTTGTCAGGCCAATGCGGCAGGAAGTATCGTGGTGCTGGATTTGCTTCCGATGGATTACTCATTGGCAGATATATCCCGTTTGGTCGAATCCAACCACGCCCACATCCTGAGCCTTTTATCGCATACAGATTCCCAAAACGGCCATTGGCTGATTACATTAAAGCTGGATGTAGAGGACGCTTCATCGGTTATCCGCAGTTTTGAGCGTTTTAACTATACCGTGTCCAGTTATTTCATGAAAAACGGTGTGATAGATGATGTCTTCCGTCAGCGTGTCAATGAATTTATACATTATATTAATATATGAGAATCGGAATTTTTGGAAGCGAGTATCAGTTGGAAAAGCAAAGTATCATCCGGCGCGTCTTCAGTAAACTAACGACACTGGGTGCAGAGGTCTATGTCGATGCCGACTTTTCAGACTTCCTGCGCGATACGTTCGGGTTCGAACCTCCGGTAGCTGGTCTATTATCCGGCGATGAGTTCAACTTGGATGTAGCGATAAGCATGGGAGGCGATGGGACTTTCCTGCGGACGGCGGCACGGGTCAACCGGCAAAACATTCCTATTCTGGGTATCAATACCGGCCGATTGGGTTTTTTGGCGGATGTGGGAAGTACGGAAGTAGAAGAAACGCTGGAAGAGGTATTCAAGCATTATTACAAGGTAGAAGAAAGAGCCCTGCTCCGTTTGGGAACTGAGAAACGGGCCTACCAAGGATACAATTATGCGCTAAATGAAATTGCGGTACTGAAACGGGACACTTCATCCATGATTACGATTCACACCGAGCTGAATGACGAATATCTTACCTCCTATCAGGCCGATGGATTGGTTATTGCCACACCGACCGGATCAACGGCTTATTCCATGAGTGTAAACGGACCGATTATTCTCCCACAAGACAACAGTCTTGTTTTAAGTCCGGTAGCTCCTCACTCGCTGAATGTCCGCCCGTTGGTCATTCCGGATGATTATGAAATTAAGCTGAACGTTGAAAGCCGTAACCGCACCTTCTTAGTCTCGCTGGACGGACGTTCGGAAATATTTCCGACCGGCATCCGGCTGACAATCTCAAAAGCCAATTATACAACCAAAGTCATCAAGCGGTACAATCATACCTTCTACCAGACATTACGCGAAAAACTGATGTGGGGCGCAGATGTCCGGATGAAGAAATAAATATAAATCCAACTTTCGCAAACTCAAATTAGTTGACGAGCTGATGAGGGAACAAGGTATTGCCTTGCGAACTTATTTACCGAGGCCTTGTCAGCTAATGTTGAGCGCTTCTGGCTTCCTCTTATCCGAATTTATTCCGAAATTCATTTCTATATTCAATTTAATAACTATTTTTGCAAACGTAAGAAAATTAGAAATAAATCCTATAAAGATGAGTTTAAGAATTATTGTATTAGCTAAACAGGTTCCGGATACGCGGAATGTGGGCAAAGACGCCATGAAAGAGGACGGTACTATCAACCGTGCGGCCCTTCCCGCCATCTTCAACCCGGAAGACCTGAACGCTTTGGAGCAGGCTTTACGCCTGAAAGACACCCATCCGGGTTCAACTGTTACATTACTGACTATGGGCCCGGGGCGTGCGGCCGAAATCATTCGCGAAGGTTTATACCGTGGAGCGGACGGAGGATATCTCCTGACCGACCGCGCTTTTGCCGGAGCCGATACATTAGCGACCTCATACGCACTGGCTACGGCTATCCGAAAAATCGCAGATTATGATATTATCATCGGCGGACGTCAGGCTATTGATGGAGATACGGCACAAGTAGGTCCGCAGGTGGCCGAGAAACTGGGACTGGCTCAAATCACGTATGCCGAAGAAATCCTGAGCGTAGACGAGAACCAAAAGAAAATCACGGTGAAACGCCACATTGATGGTGGTGTGGAGACGGTAGAAGGTCCATTGCCTATCGTAATCACGGTAAACGGTTCGGCCGCTCCCTGCCGGCCACGCAATGCGAAACTGGTCCAGAAATATAAACGTGCCTTAGGTCTGCAGGAACGTCCGGCAGAAGTACCTTACGCTGATTTGTATGAGAAACGTCCGTATCTGAACATTCAGGAATGGAGTGTGAAAGATGTAAATGGCGACACGGCTCAATGCGGACTCTCCGGTTCGCCTACAAAGGTAAAGACAATCCAGAATATTGTCTTCCAGGCTAAAGAGAGCAAGACCTTGACCGGTTCAGACCAAGATGTAGAAAACTTGATTGTCGAATTATTGGCTAATCATACGATTGGCTAAGCAAGGAGGCTGGAACTCCTAAACAAAAAAAATAAAAATGCAATGAATAACGTATTTGTATATTGCGAACTGGAAAGAACAACGGTAGCTGATGTAAGCCTGGAGCTTCTGACGAAAGGACGGAAATTAGCGAATGAATTGGGATGCCAGTTGGAGGCCATCGTAGCCGGTAGCGAATTACAGGGCATAGAGAAACAAGTATTACCCTACGGTGTAGATAAGGTTCACGTATTTGACGCACCAGAATTATTCCCTTATACCACCTTGCCCCATGCTTCTATTCTGATTAACCTTTTCAAGGAAGAGAAGCCACAGATTTGTTTGATGGGAGCAACGGTCATCGGACGCGATTTAGGCCCGCGTGTCTCTTCGGCATTGACCAGTGGCCTGACCGCAGATTGTACCTCGCTCGAAATCGGTTCGCACGAAGATAAGAAAGCCGGTAAGACCTACGAGAATCTGCTCTACCAAATCCGTCCTGCCTTTGGAGGTAATATCGTAGCTACGATCATCAATCCGGAACATCGCCCGCAAATGGCCACCGTACGCGAAGGGGTGATGAAGAAAGAGATACTCGATGCCAACTATCCGGGTGAAGTCATTCACCACGATGTAGCTAAATACATTCCGGAAACAGATTATGTGGTTAAGGTAATCGACCGCCATGTAGAAAAGGCAAAACATAACCTGAAAGGAGCGCCTATCGTCATAGCCGGAGGTTATGGAATGGGCTCTAAAGAGGGCTTCGATATGTTGTTTGAACTGGCTAAGGAACTTCATGCAGAAGTCGGAGCCAGCCGTGCAGCCGTAGATGCCGGATTTTGTGAACACGACCGGCAAATCGGGCAGACCGGTGTAACCGTACGTCCGAAACTCTATATCGCATGTGGTATCTCCGGACAAATCCAACATATCGCCGGAATGCAAGACGCCGGCATTATCATTTCGGTAAACAACGACCCGAATGCCCCCATCAATACGA
>DWYO01000257.1 GCA_019118725.1 Candidatus Parabacteroides intestinavium
CAAGAATGTCGCACCGCAGCAATCACCGGTATATCCCTCTATTTTTTTCTTTATAAATGAGGTAAGCAGGAACCAGGTTGCAATGGGAAAAAGAAGTGCCCAGAAATAATAACTTTCCGGTAACCAGATAAGGGGAATGGTAGCAGAAACGATACAATATACATATTCCTTCCACGTCATCCGGCTATAGACTGTTTTGTTTTTAGCTTCCTGTACGTTCCGGGCATAAGGTAGTCGGTTGATAATCATTCCGGCGACACCTTTACAGAACGGATCTCCGGTCAGCATGACTGCTCCGGCAATCGTAATCGGCAAGCTGCTTAAAAGCATATAATAGAGAGCGAAATAAAAGATTAATCCGATTACTCCATAACTTCCGATATGTGAATCTTTCATGATAGCCAAAATCCGTCCTTTATCAGTACCTCCGCCGAATCCGTCAAAAAAGTCAGCTAATCCATCTTCATGCAGACACCCGGTCACTAGTAATCGGGTGGTGATAGCCAGCAACAGGGCGACCGAGTCGGGCAAAATCATTGAGGTAACATATAATACCAATACGCTCAATCCGGCAGTCAGCCATCCAACCAAAGGCCAGTAGCTAACAACGTTTTTGAAATATTCGCTCGGCACCTCGGCAATCCGCCAGAAAGGCAATCGGGTAAAAAACAGAAATGCAGCTAAAATGCGTAGCATATTAAAAGTATTTGGTGATAGCTTCTTGTTCGAATGTATGCATTTCGTTAATCATGCGGACAGCCGAATCGACAATCGGATAGGCACACACTGCACCAGATCCTTCCCCTAAACGCATTCCCAAATAAAGAAGAGGCTCAGCATGCAGGTAATTCAACAATTTCCGATGCCCGCTTTCGTCACCACAATGCCCGAAGATACAATAGTCCTGCATATCCGGATAGAGCCGGGTAGCAGCCAAGACACAATTGGTCATGATAAATCCGTCTACCAGAATAATCATCTTCAATTCAGCGGCACGTAGCATCCCTCCTACCGCCATTACCATTTCATAACCTCCGAAATAGCGCATAATGTCTAACGGGCTGCCATCTCCCTGGTAATTCTCTTGCGCTGCTTTCAACACTTCGTATTTATGGCGTACTCCTTCTCGATTAAGTCCGCTACCGGCTCCAACGCACTCGACTAAAGGTGTTCCGGTCAGGCAACTCATCCATAAGCTGGAAGCCGAAGTGTTTCCGATTCCCATTTCGCCGAAACTGATGATGTTGCATCCTTCCTGATGACAATCGCTTACGATGTCTGCCCCGATTTGCAAGGCTTTTTCCAGTTCATCTTTTGTCATGGCCGCTTCATGCAGGAAATTACGAGTGCCTTTCCGGATTTTCCGGTTAATGATTCGCGGGTTTTCCGGAAAATCATAATCCACGCCTCCATCTACAATCTTAATGTCGAATCCATGCTGGCGGGCCAAAAAGCATACGCCTGATCCACCGTTCAGAAAATTGTAGATGACTTGCCGCGTTACCTCTTTGGGGGACTGGCTGACTCCTTCATCAGCGATACCATGGTCTGAGGCATAAATCACATTGACGGGATGCGTAAGTTTAGGAGTCAGCGTCTGTTGTATCATTCCGATTTGCAGTGCTAGGGTTTCTAAGCGTCCTAATGAACCTTTAGGTTTTGCCAGACTGTTAATCCGGTTTACCAAAGCTTCCCGGATTTTTTCGTCCGGTTTGTTTATTTGGAATGGAGTCATAGCTTGTATTCTTCTGTATTTTTATCTCTGCGAAAATAGATAAATCTCGTTATAAAATCAAGTATATTTCTGTATTATTTTATTTTCAGTGCGATTCCGCTGACCATCAATACAACTTTATCTGCTTTGGAAGCGATATATTGGTTTACCCAACCTTGCAGGTCCGTAAATTTGCGTTGTGTCTCGTCCATGGGAACGCCGCCTAGCCCCAGTTCGTTGGTGACGAAAAGGAATGTCGCGTCTTGTCGCACAAGGGCATCAAATTCTCTTTTGATCTGTTCCAAAGAGGCTTCTACCTGACCTTGGTTGTCGAAAAAGAAATTGGTACACCAAAGGGTTACACAATCAATTACAACGACCCGTCCAGTCAAATCATGCCGGCTCAATAGTTTTTCTTCTTCTATATTGGTCCATTTTGGACCGCGGTCAGCTTGATGACGCAATACACGCTGGCGAAACTCCTCGTCCCAGATACGGGAGGTTGCCAAATAGACGGGATTCGGTGTTAGGCTCAACGCCAAATCCTGAGCATAACGGCTCTTTCCGGATCTTTGTCCGCCGGTTATCAGCATTATCATTGTCTATTCCTGTTTTTAGAGTCTTAAACCAACATTTCTACCCTCTGTTCCTTTTGTTCTTGGGATTATTCTTACTCGTTTTCCGAAGAGCCGCCGATTTGGGAGCGGCAGCTATACGTTGAGCTACAGCCGATCGGCTCAATGATTTGCCGAACTTCGGTTTCATAGCATCCTGATAAATTTGTTTTTTATCAGTTCCCGGCTTATTTTCTTGCGCTTCACGTTCTTTTGCGGCTCTGCGTGCAGCCGCATATTTATTGTATTTAACGTAGTGTTCACGGCGCGGTTTCTTCGCACCTTCTTCCTCTGTTTTTTGAGCCAACGGGGTATAGCCTACGTGCGCAGGCTTACTTTTCTCTTTCCGTCTTTCCCGTTCTGTTTTCGGACCATAAATCAGGTTTTCCGCTTTCGGGGTCAACGCACGGATTTTTCCGGCATTCGAATGTTTCCCTATCCGGATTTGTTCGCCATCTACCAGAACAAGGTCTTCTTCGGTAACCTTTTGTCCGACTTTCGGGAGCTTTCCATTGACTGTCACCCGTCCCATCTCGATGAATTTATCCGCTTCACGCCGGGAACAAATCCCGTAGTCGCTCATTAGTTTATTTAGTCTGATCTCCATACGTTATTCAATTAAAATTAACAATACAAAATTACAAAGGTATTGCTGATAAACAATTATGAAAATAGCATTTAGCCGAAACATAATGGAATAATAACCACCAATGCACCCATTACCAGTTCGGTATTGCTGTTTATCTGAATTGCCCGCCACATATCCTCAAGGGTAAAATCGCGTTCGTTTGTTCCTATATAGGGCTTTACGACCGGCTCTCCGAAATAATCATGGGTACCTCCGAACCGGCAATCCAAAATGGCCGCCAAAGCTGCTTCGGGATACCCTGAATTAGGGCTGGCATGTGCGCGTCCGTACCGGAATACAAAATCGCGTTTGTCCCAATTTCCGGAAACAAGGAGCATCAGAAAAGCCGTAATGCGTGCTGGAATATAGTTGGCGAGGTCATCGATACGTGCCGCAATGCGGCCGAATTCCCTATATCGTTTATTCTTATAACCGATCATCGAATCTAACGTATTTACCATTTTATAAGCCATCATGCCCGGAAGTCCTAAAAGTATAAACCAGAACATCGGCGCAATAACCCCATCACTCAGATTTTCAGCCAAGGTTTCCAAAGCTGCGGTCCGAATTTCCTGTGGGGTGAGCTGAGACGTGTCACGTCCCACGATCCGCGCTACCTGTTGTCGTCCCTCTTCCGTACTGCGTTCTACCGCCTCAAACACCGCCTTCACTTCTGTGATGAGTGTTTTCCCAGCCAAGCAAAAGAATACACCAATGGCCGTAAGGAGTCCGAACAGAAAAGGGTGCAGGATTCCGGAAAAATACAAAATCCAATAGGTCAGCAAATAGACTCCGACTATCAATCCAACAGCCAGTATTCCTCCTTTAATAATCCGGTCTTTTCCCCGATTAAGTTGTTTCTCTCCGTAAGCGATTGCTTTTCCGAACCAGACCACCGGATGCGGCCAGCCATTGGGATCGCCCAACAAGCGGTCGGCCAGCCATCCGAAGAGGAAAGGCATGGCTTTGTACGTTAATATCCTTGTATCGATAAACAGCATTTTTTTGATTCGTTAGTTGGGCAAAGGTAAGGAAAAACTTATTTACTTGGAAAAAAAATGCCGATGTCCTGTTTTTATAAGATAAAATGGATGATTTTTGACTTGTTGCTTTCTATTTCGGGATTAAAACATTACTTTTGTGGTATGTATAGAATTGTTGGACATATAGAACATCTGCTGTCGGTTCACGATTGCGTTATCGTTCCGGATTTCGGAGGATTTGTCGTGCAGACTATTCCCATGCGATATGATACGGATAACCATCTCTTTGAACCGATGCGTAAGGAAATTGTATTCAACGAGACACTGCAATATAATGATGGCTTGTTGATAGAAGCTTATATGCAGGCGGAAAAGGCGGATTACCGGACAGCCCGCCAGCTGATGCACGAGGATGTGGCTTTGCTGAGGGAAAAGCTGCAACGAGATGGCGTATTGAATCTAGAGAATATCGGTTCATTCTCAATGGGTGAAGAGGGGCAACTGATCTTTGAGGCTAATGAGGCGGGATGGCTGAATGCGCTGATGTTTGGATTGGAACCTTTTACTTTTGAACCGTTACATACGCAGTTCCCGGAAACAGCTGTTTTTCCGGAAAAGAAGAAGACGGAAATCTATTATATTCCGGTCAGCCGCCGATTGGTTCGTACCGTAGCCGCTACCGCAGCCGCAGTTGTTTTATTCTTTACGCTATCTACACCGGTTAAGGATGTGAACCGTTCGGCGTATACGGCCAGTTTCGTTCCGACCGAGATGATTACTCCGGAAGTGTGGTCTGAAAAGAATACCCAGTCGGAAGAAATGCTGAAAGCGGAAAGGAAGACGGAAACTAATATGGAGGTAAAGTCGGAGGCTCCGAAAACAGAAGCGAAAAAGTCTGTAGAAGAAAATCTTGCTCCTAAACAGGCAAAGCCCGTGTCACAGAAAATGTATCATGTTGTGATTGCCAGCTTCCCTACCAGCGAACAGGCGCATCGGTATATGGATGAAACCGGCAAACAGGATTGTCCGAATATGAATATGGTGCACAACAAGACCAAGTACCGTGTCTATGCTGACCGGTTTACCGATCGTAAAACAGCGGAAGTATATATGGAAAAGCTACGGAAAAATCTGAAATATAAAGATGCCTGGTTGTTTATAAGCCAGTAAAGAAAACAACGTGTTTCTAACTTTTACAATTTTATTTGGGTGCTTATCGCTAAGATGCAACAGGCACCCGTTTTTTTTCTGAGGAATAGAGGAGGGGAAAAGATACAAAAAAGCCAACCAATTCACAACTCTTTGTGTATGAATTGGCTGGCTGATAACATTTACTGAATATCTCTGTCGAAATATCCTTCAAGCCGGGTGGCTCTCTCCCTTGAGAGTTCGTTTCTGAAAACAAGCTCACTTCTCCATAATAAACACGTAATTCCGCTTGCGATGGAAACGGCTAATAAAACCAAGATAGAGAGTATACATATAGTTAGTCACATCCAACAAAACGAAACATCCTTTCGGAATCCGCTGCCCTAACTGACGGGAAAAACGGCGGAACACCCAACTCTTCACCCCATAATAACAGCCTAACAGCAGAAAGGCATAAAGAGAAAGCAGGTAATTCCCGATGAACCCATTTATCATAGAAAGCAATACGACTATTCCAAACAGTCCATAAAGACACGCCTCGAATGTAAACAATCGATAAAACCTATTCTTACACAGCTTCCGGTTTGCCATCCGAGCTATACGCCCTATAGTCCACGACTTCAGCCGGTGGATTTCGTCCATCTGTATAATACTCTCTGACGTATAGCAAACCGATGCATTTTGGGGAGTCGCCACGCCATTGACAAACAAGCTGTCTTCACCGATCTTCAAATAAAGCTGATTGTAAAAGCCCTTGTTGGCAAAGAACAGCGCTTTGGTGTAGGATAAGTTCTTACCAGTACCGCTATAAAAGTGCTGCATCAACCCGCCGGAAACATATTGAAGTGTATTCTTTAAGTTATCGAAAGCGATAAAACTATTCCGCCATCCTTTGTGATAGGGATAAGAACAGCAACCCACCACCAACTGCACCGATGGCCGATATGCCGAAACCATAGCCCGTAACCAATGCCCGTTCTGCGGTTCACAATCGGATTCGGTAAAGAAAATCCGCTCATACCGCGCCGCCTTGATACCCAATGTCAAAGCCAGTTTCTTTTTACTGATATACCGCGCCCCCTTCGGAATGCAGGTATAATACAATTGCGGAAATTGCTTTTTCAGCAGACTCAATACGTGAATACATTCCTCAGAAATATCATCTCCTACTACAATAACCTCGAATTGCGAATAGTCTTGCGTCAGGAATGCCGGGACATGGCGATGGAGACGTTCTGCATCATCCTCCGCATAAATGACGACCGAAACCGGAGGCAATGCAGTCTCCCCCTCATCTTCCGGACTTTGTCCGTAACGCTTTTTACCCGGAAGGCGGTACAAGAACAGGCAATACCCCAACAGTAGCAGGAACAACACTGTACTGACTCCCGCCAAACCAAGTTCATATGGATAAAAAGAAAGCATTTCTTACTCCTCGCCTCATATTTATAGCAGGTCGGAATAATAAGCCTTAGGCAATTTACGGCAATTGTATTGCGAAGCCATCACCTCTCCATAGGCACCAGCCGAACGGAGTGCGATAAAGTCACCCCGATGTACCTTATTCAACTCCACATCCTTGCCAAATACATCTGATGATTCGCATATCGGACCGACAACATCATAAATATCAGTCTCTTCATCACTAGAAATGTTTTCGATACGGTGATAAGCATCATACATGGCAGGACGTATCAGCTCCGTGAATCCGGCATCCAAAATAGCAAATTTCTTCACCTCGCCTTCTTTGACATACAGCACACGCGAAATCAACGATCCACATTGTGCCACCACCGAACGTCCCGGTTCAAAATGCACTTGCTGGCCCGGACGCAGCTTCAGTAATTTTTTGAAAACCGCAAAGTAATTATCAAAAGCCGGAATAGGCAAATGGTTCGGATGATAATAATCAATCCCCAAACCGCCACCAAAGTTCAGGTTCTCCACCTGCAGTCCTTTGCTCTCCAACTCTTCTTGGATTTCATTCATACGGATAGCCAAATTACGGAAAGCGGACATATCCGTAATCTGCGAACCGATATGAGTATGTATGCCTATCAACCGCACAGAGTTCATCGACTGCATAGTATCCAGTACCTTACCCAAAAGACTTAAATTGATACCGAACTTATTTTCTTTCAAACCGGTTGTTATCTTAGCATGTGTATGTGCATCCACCTCCGGATTAATACGAAGCGCTATGCGTGCCACTTTCCCTTTTGCAGCCGCCAATTCATTGATGACCTCCAATTCGGCCAATGACTCCACATTGAAGCAAAAGATATCACGATCCAATCCCAAATTGATTTCCCAATCCGCTTTTCCCACACCGGCAAAAACCACCTTATCAGCGGGGAAACCGGCATCCAATGCAGCCTGCACTTCACCCCCGCTCACACAATCGGCTCCTAAGCCCTGCGCAGCGATTGTCTCTAAAATACGCGGATTCGCATTTGCCTTGACTGCATAATGCACATGATAACCATACTTGCCTGACTCCGCCTTTATGACCTCCAAAGTCTCTTTCAAGAGCGCCATATCATAATAATAAAACGGGGTCTCCAACACTTCAAACTTCTCTATAGGGAATGTACCTTTCAACATATCGAATAAACCTATAAACCCCGGACTAAAATCCGGGGCTATCTATATTAACCTTATAACCTAACTTAATTATTAAACAAATGGTCGCTCAGTGCCTGCAAAGCACGCTGCTTGTCAGAAGCCTTCACCAACAAAGATACATTATAATTGCTTCCACCGTATGAAATCATACGCACAGGTACCTCTTTCATCGCATGAACAATCTTCGCCTCAAAGCCCACATTGTCCCATTCCAAATCACCAACGACACAGACAATAACCATATTCTCATCTACAGATACCGTTCCATATTTCTTCAAGTCATTGACAATCTCTTCCAAATGCTTACGGTTGTCAATCGTCACAGAAACTCCCACTTCCGAAGTAGTTATCATATCAATCGGAGTCTGATAATTCTCGAAAATCTCAAACACTTTGCGCAGGAAACCGGTAGCCAGCAGCATTCTGCCGCTCTTTATCTTGATAGCCGTAATATTATCTTTTGCGGCAACCGCCTTGATTTTACCCTTCTCCGTCACATTCGAGATCAACGTACCCGGAGCATCCGGCTGCATTGTGTTCAACAAACGTACCGGGATATTATTAATTTTTGCCGGCAAAATGCAAGTAGGATGCAGAATCTTCGCACCAAAATATGCCAGCTCGGCCGCTTCTTCAAAATGCAACTGCCGAACCGGAGAAGTCCCCTTCACATAGCGCGGATCGTTATTGTGCATACCATCAATATCTGTCCAAATCTGAATTTCCTCAGCCTTGATAGCCGCACCGATCAACGATGCACTATAATCGCTACCGCCACGCTGCAGATTGTCAATCTCACCGTATGCATTGCGACAGATATATCCTTGCGTGATATATAAATCCGCTTCCGGATTATCCTGAAGCAGTTTTGTCAGTTTCTCTTTGATATAAACAGGATCAGGCTCTGCATTCTTATCCGTACGCATGAAATCGAGAGCCGGAAGCATCACTGAGTTTACCCCTTGTTCGTTCAAATACAAATTCATCATGCCCGTCGACATCAATTCACCCTGAGCCAAAACGACCTTTTCCTCAAACAAGGTGAACAAATCCTTGGTGAAAGAACGAATGTGATCAAAATGAGCGCTTACCAATTCACGAGCCTTTTGCTTGTATTCTTCCGTGCTATACAATTCTTCAATATGGCCAAAATACTTTTGTGATAACTGGTTAATGATTTCATTCGCTCCATCCGGATTCTTTTTATACAAATAATCCGAGATTTCCACTAACGAATTGGTTGTTCCAGACATAGCAGACAATACAACGATATTTTTCTCGCTTACTATCAGCTTTGCCACATCTTTCATTCTCTGGGCTGAACCTACCGAGGTGCCTCCAAACTTCAATACTTTCATTTTCGCCTATAAAAAATTTAATTCTCAATTAACAATTCAAGAATGCACGTGCAAAGTTATAAATAATTTCATTTGCCCACATCATACAAGCATTCATTCTCACATTTGACAATCCGCGCGGGATAATTATGTACCAACGTATAATTGTGCGTAGTCATAATCACCGCCGTTCCCTGCTTGCAAATATCATGCAACAGGCGGACAATCTGGCTACTTGTTTCCGGATCCAGATTTCCCGTCGGTTCGTCAGCCAAGATGATAGCCGGAGAATTCAGCAAAGCCCTGGCAATAACGATGCGTTGCTGCTCACCACCCGAAAGTTCATGCGGCATCTTGTATCCTTTGTTCTGCATACCTACCTGGAAAAGCACCTCATCGATCCGCTTTTGAATTTCCCGTTTGTTCTTCCAGCCGGTAGCCTTCAGTACAAACTCCAGATTCTTGATGACCGAACGGTCGGTCAACAGCTGGAAATCCTGAAATACAATTCCCAATTTACGGCGCAGATAAGGAATATCCCGCCGTTTCATCTTCAGAAGGTTGTACTCCAGCAATCGGGCCTCACCCTTACATACCGGAATCTCGCAATAGAGTGCTTTCAACAAACTGCTCTTGCCCGAGCCTACTTTTCCTATCACATAAACGAACTCGCCATTATGCAACGTAAAAGAGGCCCCTTTCAGAACAAGATTCTCATTCCGACAAATTTCGATGTTATCCAATTGAAGCAGAACAGATTCTTCCATTTACTTAAGCCTTATGCCGTTTCATCAATTCTTTCGCCAAATCCTCAATCCGTAATCCCTTACTTGTCAGCAGAACTATCAGGTGGTACATCAGGTCAGCGGCCTCGTAGACCAAGCGGTCTTCCGTTCCGTTTGTTGCCTCTATCACGGTCTCAACGGCTTCTTCTCCAACCTTTTGAGCCATTCTGTTAACTCCTTTCTGGAACAAAGAGGTCGTGTATGACCCTTCGGGCATCTCCATGCGCCGACGTTCAATGAAGTTCTGCAGATATTTAAAGAACATGACATCCTCTTCAATCTTCTCGCCAAAGCAAGTTCCCGAACCGGTATGACAAACCGGACCTGCCGGATTAACCTTCACCAATATCGTATCACAATCACAATCCGGTGTAATAGAAACGACCTGCAACGTATTTCCACTTGTTTCCCCCTTCATCCAAAGACGATTCTTTGTCCGGCTAAAGAAAACCACTTTATTGGTTTCCAATGTCTTTTGGTATGCTTCTTCATTCATAAAGCCCAACATCAGGACCTTGTTTGTCATGTTGTCCTGTATAACGGCGGGAAGCAAACCGCCCATCTTGTCAAAATCCAATTTCATTGTATAATCGTTTATAACCTAACATTTACTCCTTCGCGCTGCAAATATAGCTTTAATTCTTCAATTTTAATCTCTCCGAAATGAAATACACTGGCCGCTAATGCCGCATCAGCTTTTCCAAGTGTAAAAGCATCCCGAAAATGCTCCCTATTTCCGGCTCCTCCCGAAGCGATTACCGGAATATGCAATTCATCGGCCAAACGGGACAATGCCTCGTTCGCATACCCCGTTTTCACGCCATCATGTGTCATACTGGTAAAAAGGATCTCTCCGGCCCCCTCAGACTCGGCCATTTTTGCCCAATCAAACAAATGCTTATCTGTAGGGATCCGCCCTCCGTTCAGATAACAGATCCAGTCCCCGCCTTCCTGATTGGCGTCTATAGCCACCACACACACCTGACTTCCAAAATGGCGTGCGATTTCGCCAATCAGTTTCGGATTACGTAAAGCCGCCGAATTGACCGAAACTTTGTCTGCCCCAGCGTTCAGCAATCGTTCTACATCATGTAACTCATGGATGCCACCACCTACCGTAAAGGGGATATTGATATTCTCCGCTATTTTCCGAACTAAATCGGTAAATGTTTTCCGGCCCTCGTGAGAAGCCGTTATATCCAGATAAACCAGCTCGTCAGCCCCGGCACGGCTATATGCAGCCCCCAGTTCGACCGGATCGCCTGCATCACGGAAATTCACGAAGTTTATGCCTTTTACCGTCTTTCCGTCTTTTATATCCAAACAAGGAATTATTCTTTTTGCTAACATACCTTCAACACATATTTCTCAATCTCGTTCATCTGAATACGCCCTTCATAAATAGCTTTTCCAAAGATAACCGCCGGGATTCCCGCCTCGTCCAAGCGCTCTATATCTCGCATTGAACTTACCCCGCCACTGGCTATGATATAGAGTCCTTCAACCTCTTCCTTTATCTCTTTATACAAATCAATCGCCGGACCTTGCAGCATTCCGTCACGACTGATATCCGTGCAGATAATCTTCTGCACTCCTTTTGCCTGATAGTCTTTTACAAAAGGAATCAGTTGCAGGTCGGTTCCTTCCTCCCAACCGCTTACTGCGATTTTCTTATCTTTAGCATCTGCGCCCAAAATAATCCGTTCGCCACCATATTGTCCAAGCCAGGAAAGGAAACGAGCCGGATTCTTCACGGCAATACTTCCGCCGGTAACCATTTGCGCCCCACTATCAAAAGCGATGCGCAAATCCTCGTCCGACTTCAATCCGCCCCCGAAGTCAATAGTCAATCGGGTGCGCGAAGCCAAGCGTTCCAACACCTTATAATTGACAATTTTCCCCGCCTTTGCACCGTCCAAATCAACCACATGCAAACGTCCTACCCCTACATCCTCAAATTGTAAGGCTATTTCCAATGGGTCTTCATTATACACCTTTCGGGTGGAATAATCGCCTTGCGTCAACCGGACACACTTACCTTCTATCAAATCAATTGCCGGAATCAGTTCCATTAGCTTATGAGTTTACAAGGAAATTCTTCAATATTTGTTCGCCCACATCCCCGCTTTTTTCCGGGTGAAATTGTGTGGCATAGAAATTATCTTTATGCAATGCGGCACTAAAAGGATGAATGTAATCCGTTACAGCAGCCGTATATTCATTCACAGGCACATAATAGCTATGGACAAAATACACGAAACGGTTCTCCAAATCACCTTGGAAAAGAGTGCTCCGGGTCTGCGTAAGACTGTTCCACCCCATGTGCGGCACCTTATCCGCATGCTTACAGGGAACAAAACGCTTCACCTCCGCATCAAAAATACCCAGACAATCCGTATTCCCTTCTTCCGAATGGCGACACATCAATTGCATCCCCA
This sequence comes from Candidatus Parabacteroides intestinavium, assembly GCA_019118725.1. Lineage (GTDB taxonomy): Bacteria > Bacteroidota > Bacteroidia > Bacteroidales > Tannerellaceae > Parabacteroides > Parabacteroides intestinavium. The sequence goes on from DWYO01000257.1 coordinate 12,274, forward strand.
AGCAAATTCCCAACACAGGCTGCTTCAACTCACGGATAAAATCGGTCATTTGCTCCGCCTTCAAGTATTCCATTGTTGTCAATGCCTCTCCTACTCCGGGGAAAATCACTTTGTCCGCCTTGGACAAAAGCTCTTTATCAGCCGTAATTAAAGGAGCAACGCCCAACCGGCGCAACGCATAATCGACCGACCGGATATTGCCTGCATTATATTTAATGATTGCCACATTCATAATTTTACATATTCACTAACATTGCGTTGCAAATGTAACAAATTAAAACCGAAAAGAAAACTTTTGCTGACTATTTATTTCTTTAATAAAGGTATAACGGGCAAAAGCAAATCCCGGAAGATGCTCACGCACCCTCCGGGATTCAGATTCTTTTCACCCAAAAATCTTATAGATTAAGTTACTCTGTTGTAATGACAAGTTCTTTGCCTTGACGAAGCAAATCGTGCGAAATAAACCATCCGTCCACTTTTTGTCCGTCATAGGTAATATCTTTGATTTTACGTCCCGTACCTTGCCGGGTAATCGTAAAGGTGGTCTGCGAATCTAACGTGAAATGAACTTTGTCAAACAAAGGAACACTCACGATATATTCCGGATCAGCCGGAGAATAGGTATAAATGCCCATTGCATTGAATACATACCAAGCCGACATTTCACCGGCATCATCCATTCCGGAATAAGCCAAATGCTCCTTGCCCATATCATAATAATGGTTCATGATACTATCCAGCATAGCCTGCGACTTTTCCTGCTTCCCTATAAAATAATAAGTATAGGGGACACTATGGTCCGGCTGATTTCCATGGCAATAGTTCCCGATGAAACCGGTCAGGTTGTGCACCTCATAATTCCGCCACGGTTCCGTGAAAAGCGAATCCAACTTCGCTTCAACAGCAGCTTCCGAAGGATAGAGTTTAATCATGCCCTCCGGATCATGTGGCGCAAAGAAAAGCGATTGCCAGGCATTGGCCTCACGATACATGTAAGCAAAATAAGGATAATAGGGGTCAAAATCCTTAATCCAACTCCCGTCCGCAATCTTACCCCGCCAGAACCCGGTCGAGGGATCAAACAGATTCTTATAGTTTCCGGAGCGTTGCATCAAAAGGTCACGGTTTGCGGTATCGCCCAGCTCATCCGCTATCAATGCCGTAGCATAATCATCGTAAGCATATTCTATGGTCTTGGTAACCGCAGCCTTATACTCATCCCATGTAGGCACATTGGTCGTATCTTTCTCTGCGATCCATCCTTGGGCTATGTATTCATCCAAATAAGGACGTCCGCCCTTTCCGGGAACGGTCGCGTTCTTTAGGAGCAATTGATAAGCCCGGTTCAGATCAAAGTCCCGGATACCACGTAACCAGCTCCCTGCTACAAAGGTCGAGGCATGGTCTCCATGGAAGAAGGTCGGCATATATCCGTTACTCTTTTCCCCCTTATCAGTAATAGACTTGATCACATCTGTCGTTACGTCCGGCGAGATCATTCCCAAAAGAATCAACTTATTCCGATAATCGTCCCAGAATGAAGGGTTGGTATAATAACGGAATCCATTATTGCATACCTTGCCTTGCTCATCTGTATATTCGCCATTCACATCACTACGAAGTGCCGGCCAAAGGAAGGAACGGTAAAGGCAAGAATAGAAAATACCCTTCTCACGTTCGGTTCCGCCTTCTACCTGGATCTTAGACAACAGCTCTTCCCAAGTCTTGGTTGCCTCGCCCCGCACCTGATTGAAATTCTTGTCCAGCATCTCTGCCTCCAAGTTTTTCTTGGCATTCTCTACGCTGACGAATGAGAAACCGATCTTCACCTCCAGCGGCTTGCCACCTTTACTATCGGCATAATTCACCACATAGACCTCACGTTCGCTATCTTTCAAGTTAATGATATCTTTAATCTTGTAATTGGATACGGCATAAAAACGGATGTTTCCTTCCGCATCCTGATTGCCGGAAAAAGTATAATCATCTTCCTGCCTGATACTATAATCACGTACAGGATTATTGGTACGGGTGATATCTATCAATAATTTCTTGTCCGCATCATCCGGGAACGTATATTTGTGATAAGCACAACGCAAGGTAGAGGTCAGTTCGGCATTGACGCCATACCGTTTCAGGAAAACCTGATAATAGCCCGGAGCGGCTGATTCATTATCATGCGAATATCCGGAGCAAAAATCGCTCGGAGAAAAATTCTCCGTAACGGGAAGTATCGGGAAATGAAGCAGATTCCAATGCCCCTTGTTGGTATGCGAAAAACCGTAGATGAGCGTATCTTCGTACTGATACCCTGCCCCACTACGATACATCGTTACCGGACTAAGTTGCACCATGGCGTTCGGAAGAGATGAACCGGGAAAAACTTCTGCACCCCATGTCCTCGTCTTCCAATGCCGTTCATACCCTAAATCCGCCTTTTCCCAAAGAGTCGCAGTACCCAAGAAAGGATTCACGTAATCCGTCAGTTTCTTATCTGATTGACAACTTGAGCAAATTCCAAGTGTAAGTAAGCCTGCTAATAAATAGTTTCTCATTTCGTTTGATATTTTGATTTGTATATATATGGTATAAAGAATTTAAAAAACACATATCAATCCGCAAGTTCGTCTATCTTCGCCATAGCCTCGATAAGCATACATCCGCTCAATTGCTCGGTCAAACCGGTCGATCCAGCCGGTGCGTTTTGCCAATTAGTACCAAACAACACCGCCGGTTTGGAAGTCCCGGATTGCCACAACGTCTCCGCATTCTGCTCCAAGAACTGGATATATCTTCTGGCCGTAGAAGCCTCTAAACGATCCTGTTGAATCAGTTCTGCAAAATAACGGATAAAAATTCCTTTAAACAAACCTCCATCTCCATTTCCTTCATCTTTCAGGATAGAACTGCTGACCAACGTACTGATGGTATAGTCCGCGGCAAGAATAGCATCGTTCAGATAAGCGCGCTGATTCGTAATCTTAAACAACTCAACGGCTGACCCCACAAAGGTACCTTGGTTATAGGTAAATATCCAACCAGAATTAACCTCACCGGTATTGGCGTTGATATTATCCGCCACCGCCCCATTGTTCGCGTTGAAAAGCGTGCTCTTTTCCCAATCATAAATCCGGAAAGCCCATTCGCGGTCCTCTTCGTCACCAAACTCCTGATATAGCCGTGCGGCAAGGATGCATGCCGGCCCGTTTGAACAAGCGTTCTTACTATAAGGCTGGTCTTTTCTCCAGGCAATTCCGCCTCCGGCTTGTTCGTTCCACCCTGTCTTGATATCTTTCCAAATCTCCAGAACAGCATCTTTATACTTCTGATCTCCCGTAGCTTGATAAGCACGCAAGATGGCTAATGCGTTCCATTCCATATCATCATAAAAAGTATTCAGAAACGAATTGCCATTAGCGGCTCTTACCCCTTCAAACCATTGGTCAAAATAGTTGGAATAAAGAGTGTTGTCTGTGCGTAGATAAGCATCCAGCAATACATCCAAGGCATGAGCCTGCGGCCAATAATGAAATTGCGTATTGCCATTGCTATCATAATTAAAATAACGGCTCCCCGTATTCCAAAAGTGGTCCAGCAGAGCGGTCGAACTACTATCTGCCGCAGCATACCAGTCTATACGGTGCTCATCTTCAGTTCCGATAGTTGTTCCTCCCTCATCATCGCCACAAGCACAGAAGAAGAGAGGCAAAAGCAGGAAATATAAAATTTTCTTCATCGTATCTATTTCTTATTTGTATGGAAACAAAAAATCGCCTAACGGTTGTGTACTTTTCGTCTAACAGCTGTTAGAAGCAAGTGTCACGGCTGTTAGACGCAAGTTGCACAGCTGTTAGACGATTTTTCGGTTCTATTTATTCCGCCCTATTACAACGTAACAGAGTGTGTATATTCACCATCAGCGGTCAAATACAACGTATAAGTAGCCTCAACCCCATTGAACTGGTCCATAAGTTTCCACTTGTTGTCCCATTGCGTCAAGTTGGAAAGAAGCTGTACGTAATAATAATCCTCCGGACTGGAAGCCGTCGGTGCATTATCAATAGAAGCATCTACCGTACCCCACTCGTAAGTAGTTTCCTCACCGGCTCCGCCATCAGACTTCATATTCATACGGAACTTATAACGTTGGTCTAATCCCCAGCTTTCTTCCTTGAAGGTTACCGTACCCTTAGCTTGGAATACGCCTCCGCCCATATAATCCAAATCGAACAGGATTTCATCTGTCGGACAGAAATAGAATCCGATGCTTGTTACTAAATCGTATGTACAAGCCCCCGTATTGAAGTTCAACGTAATACGATAAACTCCATCCGTCTCAACCGTAGAGGTTCCGCCTTCCAGAATCAATCCGTCAGAAGTAGAATAAGTCGTAGGCGTTCCGGAATTACTATTTGCGAAATAATAAGGCTGTCCGGCTTTCAATTGCGTATAAACTTCAAATTCACCGTTAGCCGTAGCTTTCATGCGCTGAGCGGAAGCCAGATCAGTACCGCCTTCCGAAGCTTCACCGGTAACGAATACATCAATAGGAACAACATCAAATCCGGCCAGACGAGTAATGGTCAAGCGGTTTTCCACCGGTGACTTCACCGAGTTCATGCCTTTTGCTGAGAATACCGTCCACTTGATAGTCCCCGTAGCCGAAGAGGTTATCCCTGCCTTAGCCGCGATATCGTTCAAGGTCTGATGCGAGATTGTCGCACAATTCTTTAATCCGTTATTATCGGAATAAAGCATATAAATCGGCTTGGAGAAGTCTCCGCTTTCCGTATCGAACGCAATTTGGTAAATTACCGTTCCGGCCTCTTCCGGATTAACATATTCCCATTCGAAATAGGTACTTGCCGAAGCCGAGGTTTCCAGTACGACCGATGTCCCGTCGGCCGGCTCGATGATTCCGTTCGAAGCTGCCAGGCGGTTGTCCGTGTCACCCATATTATCATCGCATCCGGCAAACGCGATAGCCAAAGATGCGAGGAACATTAGTTTTGAAACTATTTTTTTCATGATGTACTTCGATTATTTAAATTCAACACTATGTGTATAATCGCCATCGGCAGACAGATAAAGTGTGAAGATTGCCGGAACACCATCATAGATGCTCATCAATTTCCACTTATTGTCCCATTGCGATGTTGTCTCGAACAATTGGAGATAATAATAAGAGTCCGGACTGTCTGCGGTAGGTTGAGAATCGGTTGCATTCAGCGTACCCCATTCCACTTCACGCTCTTCAGCCGTTCCGTTATTTTCCTTGATAAACATTCTGAACTTGTAACGCTCGTCACGTCCCCAGCTTTCCTCCTTGAAGGTTACGGTATTGTCGGCCTGGAACACCCCATTACCCATGTAGTTCAAATCAAACAATACCTCATCGTTCGGACAGAAATAGAAACCAATCCGTGTTACCAACGTATAGGTACAGATGCTGGTGTTGAAGTCCAACGTGATACGATAAACACCTTCCGTAGCCACGGTCGAAGTTCCGGCTTCCACAATCTTGCCATCTGCCGTAGAGTAGGTCGTTGAAGCGTCAGAGGTTCCGTTTGCGAAATGGAAAGACTGTCCTGCGGTCAGCTTCGTATAGATTTCGAACTCACCATCCGCCAATCGTTTCATCTTTAAAGCACTTGCCAAATCAGCGCCGCCTTCAGTAGCTTCACCGGTGATGTACACTTCGCTCGGAATATTCGCAAAACCGGTCAGACGGGTCAAAGTCAATGTGCGTTCCTCTTCCGCCTTTACCGGATTGATACCCTTAGAAGAGAATACCGTCCATTTCAAGGTAGCTGTTTCACCGGAACCCACGCCCAGTTCAGCAGCGATCTGATTCAAAGTCTTGTGTGTGATAGTCGCATGATTCTCCGCCCCGTTGTTATCAGCAGCAATCAGAGTATCGGGCGAAGCCAAGTCTCCGCCTTCCAAGGAGAATCCAATTTCATACAACACCGCACCGCCATCTTCGGCCAATGCCGGTTCCCATTCAAAATAAAGAGACGCAGAAGCTGATGATTGCAAAACAACAGCTTCACCGTTGTCGGGCGCATATAATGTCTTAACGGCTGTTACGCCTAAATGCCTTACTTCGCCATCGCTATCGCAAGCGGCAAAACCAGCCAGCACGGCAAAGAGCATTATGTATTTCAAAATTTTCATATTCTTCTTTTGTCTTTTCGGTATTAAACATCATACTTTATTAATAACCCGGATTCTGAGTCAGATTCGGATTGATATCTCGTTGAGATTGCGGGATAGCGAACAGATAATCCCGGTTCGGATCAAATGAACGGGCATCCAATTCTATGTATTGCGTATTGTTTGCCGCAAACTTAGCCCCATGAAGCCGGCCATTCTGTACAGTTTCTATCGTTTTCCAACGACGGATATCATACAGACGCAAGCCTTCGATAGCCAACTCGCAACGACGCTCCCGACGGATAATCGTACGCATATCGCCACTAGTCGGATAATTCAAGGCACCGGCATCCGTAAATCCGGCACGTTCACGGATCGGACGGATGGTCTGGTTCCAAACGGTCTCGTTCATCTGCCCCAATTCATTCTTAGCCTCAGCATACATTAATAATACATCCGCATAACGCATCAGGATCAGGTTCAAACCGGAGGTCATTCCTGCCGGAGCCGTCGGGTCAAACCATTTGCGTAAGTAATACCCTGTTCCGGTTGCATTCTGTCCTTGTCCGGCATATTCATCCAAATTGGAAGCACCAGCATCCGCAGATGAACCCGGACGGATATAGATTGTAGAAGTTACGCCATCACCATTTGTCCACTGATACCCATGATATACGATAGAAGCTTGCAAACGCGGGTCACGGTTTACGTAAGGTTCATCTTCGTTGTATCCGGAACCGGCCTCATTGATGCCTTTTCCGTTCAACATAACGTAATCGTCCACCAATTCCTGAGTCGGAGCAAATCCGTTGACACGACCACCTACCGACAAAGGAATACCGTCATACATTTCAGACCAAGTAAGATTCGGGAACAAATATCCCAGATCCAAAATAACTTCATCATTGTATTCATTCTCCGGCAAGAACAAACCGGAATAATCTTGGAACAAAGCATATTGTCCATTCTCACCACTCATGATCTGTTCACAAATAGAAGCCACATTTTGCCAATCGTTCTCATACAGATAAGTACGAGCCAGTAACATTAGAGCAGCAGCTTTGGTGATACGGCCTCTATCCTCCTCTGCATATTCCTCCTTAGTAGGCAATATATTCACGATTTCATTCAATTCCGTACGGACAAAATTGATAACATCGGCTTTCGGAGAACGGCTGATATTATTGGCTTCCTCAATGGTTATGGTGTGGTCAAACAAAGGCACATCCCCAAAATGATTGGTCAAACGGAAATAAAGATAAGCACGGATAAAACGCGCCTGCGCTTTCATGACTTCCTTCTCAGACTCATTCATATCAATTTGGTCGATGTTCTCCAATAACGTATGACAGGTTTTGATACCTTTATAAGCATCGCTCCATTCCGTTGAGAAACGACCTAATGCCGTAGTAACTTGTCCGGATGTGATTTTCTTTTCATCCGTACTACCACGTCCTTCATACAGGTTGTCCGACAAACGTTCATCCGAAAAATATTTGCTGGAATTCATCATCTGGCTATAAGCCTGACTCAATACAGCAGATGCTTTGGCCTCGGAGGTCCAATAATTCAACTCGGTGAATTTATTGGTCGGAGCCAAGTCCAATTCATTACAAGAAGTTGTCAATGAAGCAAGTACCACACACGCAATACCTGCGCTATATTTAAATACATTCATTTTCATAATACCTTGATAGTTTAAAATTCAATATCCAAACCGAAACCATAGTAAGAAAGAGTCGGGTAGTTACGTCCACTATTTGCAGCAACGCCATCGATACCACCCATGTTATTTCCGAACTCAGAGGATTCCGGATCGATAAACGAGTTCTTACAGAAGGTCAACGGGTTCTCTGCATTCAAGCTGACACGCAATTTAGAGACACCAAACTTCTGAGTCCAAGTTTGCGGAAGCGTATATCCCAACTGAATGTTCTTTACACGCAAGTAAGCCGCATTCAAGATGTGATTATCACCCGGCTGGCTCCAGTTGTTCGTATTGGAAGCAGAGCCTGGAGCGCCCAGACGCGGCCAACGGGCATCCGGATTGGTCGGTGTCCAGAAATCCAACTGGTGCTCATAGATACAATACGAATAGTTGCTATGGAACGGTTCCATCAACTCACCACGCAAGAACATATCACGTTTTCCTACACCTTGCAACATGATATTCAAATCCAAACCTTTCCAAGCTACATTATAGGTGAAACCAAATGTATAACGCGGGAATGCATTACCAATGATAACACGGTCGTCTGCATCAATCACGCCATCCCCATTCTGGTCTACATACTTCACGTCACCGGGTTGGACAGAAGCTCCAACAGGAAGAGCACTATTGTTAATTTCGTCATAACTCTGGAATAAACCATCCGTTTCATAACCAAAGTAAGAACCTAAAGCTTCTCCTTCACGGATAATCTTATACATTTCATCGTTGTTATCAATACGCTCCTCACCGCCAAAATCGGTAACTTTGTTTCTTGAGTCTGAAATGTTGAAATTAAAATTATGGTGGAAATCTCCGGAATTCAACCTATAGTTGATGGTAAGTTCCCAACCTTGGTTCTTCATTTCACCGGCATTTTCCTTTGCGGTTGATCCACCGTAAGTAGAAGAAACTTCCGGAGTCAACAGGATATCCCAAGTACGTTTGCTAAAGTAATCGGCCGATACATACAAACTACCATCCAGGAAAGTCGCATCCACACCGATATTGAAGTTAGAAGCCTTTTCCCAAGTCAGCAAAGAGTTACCATCGGTATATTCTGTACGCGGAACAATCTGGTTATTGAATACATACCCATTGGTATACATTGTATAAACCGTCTGGTACGAATAGTTATCTACGTTCTGATTACCCAATATACCGTAAGATGCTCTCAGCTTCAAATCACCGATATTGCTCTTATACGTATCCATGAATTCTTCTTCGGACAGACGCCAACCGGCAGAGAATGAAGGGAAGAAACCCCAACGATGATCTTTCGCGAACTTAGACGAACCATCATAGCGGAACGAGAAATCCCCGTAATATTTATCCTTGTAATTATAGCCTACACGACCGAACAAAGAGGTGATACTGGTCTGGTCGGTATCGTCATTCGAGTTCTTATTGTCCTTATCTTGGATAGAGTCATCCGTAGTAGGCAAACCTAAGTCTTCATCCGTATAAGTCCAGGCAATACGGCTGGCCTGTTTGGTATAGGATTCATTAGATACACCAATCAATGCAGAAACGGTATGATCTTCATTAAATGTCTTATCATAACTCAACAAGAACTGTGTACTCAAGGTATAACGTTTCTCGTTGTAATCTTCAGTCATCGTGTTGGAATGGATATACAATACCGGATTTTCCAAATCTGCCGAAGAATACAAAGGCACTTTCTTATCCCGACGATAACGATGATGTTGCGTCAAGTCCAAACCAATCAAACCGGTCGCTTTCAATCCGTCCATGATCTTGAAATCCAAGTTCATGCTACCGATGAAGTTATCCTCGTCTTTCTTCTCGTAACCGCCATCCTTCAAGTAAGCCATCGGGTTATCATCACCCACAACATCGTTGACCAGCCACTTGTCTCCTTCATTAAACTTATAGTAATAATAAGAAGGAACACGGGATGAGTTGATGATTACATTACCGGTACCTCCGGCTACGGTACGCTCTTTCTTGCGGTTGTATGCCATCAAGGTAGTCAACTTGAAGCGTCCGTACTCGGTGGTCAAATTGCTACGGAAGTTATAACGTTCCATACCAAAGTTTCCTTCAAAGTTGCTATCCTGATTATAATATCCGGCAGATACCATATAGGTAGTATTCTCGCTACCTCCGGATATATTTACATTATAATTCTGTTGAAGAGCTGTTTTCATGATCTGGTCGTACAACCACTCTTCCTCATCACGATGATTGTACAAATCACGGATATCAGATGGTGAGAATTGCGGAGTACTACCTGAATTGATATTAGCCTGGTTTCTCAACATGGCGTTTTGCCAACCTTCTACCGGATGGAAAAGAATGTTCGGGTCTTGCCAACCCACCTGTCCGTTGAAAGTCACCTTCGGTTTTCCGGCCGCACCTTTCTTTGTAGTAACCAAGATGACACCATTCGCAGCACGCGAACCATAGATAGCCGCACTACCGGCATCCTTCAAGACAGATACATTCTCGATATCGTTCGGGTTCAGGTTGTTCAACGTTCCGGAACTTGAAATCAATCCATCGATAACAATCAACGGGTCATTGTTACCCATCGTACTGACACCACGGATGTTGATATTCATACTATTGTCGTTCGGGTTGGCATTCTTGCTCTGGATAATCAAGTTGGCCGAAGCACCCTGCAAAGCTTGTGTGGCATTGGTAACCGGACGATTCTCGAACACTTCGTCGTTTACCTGGTCTACCGCACCGGTAAGGCTCTTACGCGAACGGGTACCGTAACCTACAACTACGACCTCATCCAGTTTTTGAGTATCTTCGCGTAAAGTAATTTTTAAGTCACTTTGTCCTTTTACATTTATCTTCTGTGTCAAGAAGCCGATGTAAGAGACATCTAATGTTGCGTTTTCCGGTACATTTAACGTGAATTTACCATCAATATCGGTAATCGTACCGTTGGTAGTTCCTTCTACAAGCACATTCGCTCCGATAATTGGCTCACCTGCCTCATCGACAATTGTACCTGTTACTGTTTTAACACTCTGATTTACAGAATCATAAGAAGTACTTGGGGAGGTGATTACAACATAATCGCCTTTTACCGAATAGGTATATCCCGTACCCGCCAAAATCTGATTTAGAACTTCCAACACTTCCGTGTTCTTTTGGTTTAGTTCTACACGTTTGTTTACATCCAACTTCGTGCCGTTGTAGGCAATCTTGTAGTTGGATGCCGCCTCAATCTTCTGGAAAGCCTCTCTCAGAGAGATGCTTCCTTCACTAAAGGACACCTTTTGCGCATTGGCTTGCAAGCAACTTGCCACCAAAAAACTCAAGCAATAGGTTCCAATCCGTCTTGTCTTGTGTTTGTTCATTGTAGTACAATAAATCAAATTCTAATTAAACAAATACATTGATTTAAGTCAATTTTTTGATATAAGGACAGCTAAAAATAGTTTTGCACCCAACCGATGTTACAAATTTTTTACAAAAAAAGAGTCCATTCGCAAGAACTCACTCTTTTTCAACCCTATATTTCAATTGTGAAAGATAAGTTTTGAAATCATTTAAGGGATATATTTTGAAAATTATCGGTTATTTTTTTCGAAATAAAGGGTATTTTCCGCTTTTCATCCTACCTTAAAAGAAAAACGGTGCACCCTTTGGGAAAAAACATAGGCA